>NZ_KV789896.1:0-662 GCF_001807705.1 Klebsiella sp. HMSC25G12
AGCATTATTCATCATCCCGAACGGCATTTAATCTGGCGGGCGATAGACTAATCATACACCTGAAAAAAAGACCTCATTCATGAGGTCTTTCGTTTTTAACAGCCCGGGATTGTCCGGCATTTTTATTTGCCTTGATGGCCCGGTAGATAGCCTCAATTTTTCTCGCATATGCCAGTCGTCGCATGTCCTGCCTGTCCGTTCTGCGGAATCCCGCGTTGTAGGCACCGACTGCCTCCCAGCTGACGCCCCACTTCTTAAACGCCAGCGCCAGATAATACGCGCCAGTGTAAATATTCAGGCAGGCATCCGTCAGAAGATGTTCCGGTTTAATACCGAACTCCGATAACCGGGCATGGTGCTGCGAATCGATCTGCATCAGTCCGGCACCGTATCCTGTTCCCGGATTTTTACCGACAGCATCCACCACCCATTTCGATTCCTGCCATGAAATAGCCCGGAGCAGATCCGGATCAATCCGGTAATCCCGTCCCGCCATATCAAAACAATCCGTGGCCCATGCAGGCGTGGATATTAATAACAGGGCAGCAAACGCCAGTTTTTTTCTCAAAAGACTCCCTCCGGGCCGATTCCTGTAATTACGTTAACCCAGACCAGAACCAGACTCAACAAATATGCACTCCTCACCACAAAATCACCACACC
>NZ_KV789897.1:0-65405 GCF_001807705.1 Klebsiella sp. HMSC25G12
GAGAGTAGGGAACTGCCAGGCATCAAACAAGTAAAAAGCCCATCCTGCCGGATGGGCTTTTTGCGTTTCAGTGGTCCGGCAACCGTGCCGGTATGTCTCCCCGGTGGCGCTGCGCTTACCGGGGCTACGGATTCGCACCCGCCCTGCACGACCTGTAGCCCGGACAAGGTGCGCAGCACCGCCTCCGGGGAAAACCCTGCCATACCCGCCCCATTATCTTCATTCAAAGCAACATAAAACCCCGTCATGGTAATCCCTTCATCATAATCTACTTTTTCCTTGCCCCTGCGCTGGCGTTAATCGCGAAAACCACTCTTACGAAAAAAAATGTGAATACAGTCACATATAAAGATATAACAATTATATAACATTTAGTTCACTAACTAATTTGTCTACGTGACGTGGTACGCCCGACAAGACAGATTGCAGTCTTTGCTGGAGCAATATAACAATGACAGAAAGTAGCATTACCGAACGGGGCGCGCCGGATCAGGCCGATACCCGTCGTCGTATTTGGGCAATAGTTGGCGCTTCCTCGGGGAATCTGGTTGAGTGGTTTGATTTTTACGTTTATTCATTCTGCTCGCTCTATTTCGCCCATATCTTTTTTCCATCTGGCAATACCACCACCCAACTGCTGCAGACGGCAGGCGTATTTGCCGCCGGATTCCTGATGCGTCCCATCGGCGGATGGCTGTTTGGTCGAATCGCCGACCGCCGCGGACGTAAAGCCTCTATGCTTATCTCGGTGTGCATGATGTGCTTTGGCTCACTGGTGATTGCCTGTCTGCCGGGTTATGCGGTCATCGGCACCTGGGCCCCGGCGCTGCTGCTGCTGGCGCGTCTGTTCCAGGGGCTGTCTGTTGGCGGAGAATACGGCACCAGTGCGACCTATATGAGTGAAGTCGCGGTGGAAGGTAAGAAAGGCTTCTATGCCTCCTTCCAGTACGTTACGCTGATTGGCGGTCAACTGCTGGCGGTATTAGTGGTTGTCGCGCTCCAGCAGGTGCTCAGCGATGAAGATCTCCATGCCTGGGGATGGCGTATTCCTTTTGCTCTTGGGGCGGTACTGGCTATCGTCGCGCTGTGGCTGCGTCGCCAGCTGGACGAAACCTCAAAGCAGGAGACCCGGGCGCTGAAAGAGGCTGGATCATTTAAAGGGTTGTGGCGCAATCGCCGGGCCTTCGTGATGGTGTTGGGCTTTACCGCCGCCGGATCGCTGACCTTCTACACCTTTACTACCTATATGCAAAAGTATCTGGTCAACACGGCGGGCATGACGGCTAGCACCGCCAGCGTGATCATGACCGCGGCACTATTCGTTTATATGCTGGTTCAGCCGCTGTTCGGCGCCTTTTCGGATAAAGTTGGCCGTCGCACCTCCATGCTGTGCTTTGGCGTGCTGGCGACGTTATTTACCGTGCCTATTCTCAGTGCTCTGCAGAAGGTGAGCTCACCGTATGCCGCCTTCGGACTGGTGATCTGCGCCTTGCTGATCGTCAGTTTCTATACCTCTATCAGCGGCATCCTGAAAGCAGAGATGTTCCCGGCTCAGGTCCGCGCGCTTGGGGTAGGGCTTTCCTATGCCGTCGCGAACGCGCTGTTCGGCGGCTCTGCGGAGTATGTCGCGCTGTCGCTTAAGTCGGCGGGGATAGAGCACGCGTTCTACTGGTATGTGACGGTGATGGCGGCCATCGCCTTCCTGGTTTCCCTGATGCTGCATCGCAAGGGAAAAGGCCTGCGCCTGTGACGCTTACTGGTGCGCCAGTTGCCACACAGCATAGCCGGTGGTCGCACCGGCGACATCCCAGGCGAAATCTTTCCAGCTCCAGCCGCTCCCTGCCGGGCGGCTGTCCCAAAGCTCTTTTGATGCGCCAAGACTGATGGAAAACATCAGGCCAATGGCGGCGCTGCGGTCCCGGCTGTAACCCTGATGTTGCGCATACTCATTGCCGGCGGCAGACAGCATCGCCGAGGCCAGAAAATGCTGGGCTTTGTCCTGACCGGACCATGCATCATTTGCCATGTGGCTGCAGCCCGTTAACAGCAGCGATGTCATCACTATTATCGAACGCATAGCGCTTCCAGAAAAAAGCCCCGTCGACGCGGGGCTGATAGTCAGAGAATACGGCTGATCAACCGGTCAATGCGGATCCGTCGCAGGCGGCGGATCAGTTTTCGCACTTTCACCGGATAGTCGGCGATACTTTGCAGATCCCGATAATGTTTCACTACCGTGGTGTGGGTGCGGATGAGCTTCAGCTCTTTTTCCCGCATGGCCCCCAGCTGCCGCTTTGGATCGTGGATCAGAATGGCGTTTTCCAGATCGAGCCGCCAGGCGCGTGGGTTAAGGTTGTTGCCAGTGAGCAGCATCCACTCATCGTCAACCCACATGCCTTTCAGATGGTAGCTGTTATCGTCATCCTTCCACAGGCGAACGATCAGCTGATCGGTATTGACATAATATTGCAGTCGGCTGAGGAAACGCCGCAGGTTGATCTCATACAGATAGGGAAGCGCACCGATAATTTTAAACGGTTGATCTTCCGGAATGTAGAAATCGTTAGCGGTTTTATCGCCGACAATAATCTCCACCTGTTTACCGTCCCGCAGCAGCTGGATGATATTTCTCACCAGTACGGCAGGGAGGTTGAAGTAGGGGGTACAGATCGTCAGCTTGTGCTCGGCACAAGGCATCAGGTGAAAAATAGTTTTGTTCAGCAGGCTGGATTTCCCCAGTCCTACCAGCGGGGTGACGGAGAGTTCTTCGTCACCAGCGGTGCCGACAAAATGGTAGCTGCGGTCGCGGAGCTCCTGACGGTACTGGCGAATGTCGTTTTTGATTTCCGGGCTTTTTGGCCGATCCGGTCTGTCGAGACGATTAACGCCGCGCCCCTGAACCAGATTATTGTCGACCCAGTCGAACATGACGTCCGCCATTTTGCCGTTACGGATGCACTGATAGCGGTCATAACGGTACTTGTCGTGCTGATGCAGATAAACATCGTTCAGGCTGGCGCCACTGTAGAGGACGCTGTCATCGATAATAAAGCCTTTGAAATGGAGAACGCCGAGCGCCTCCCGGGTATTAATCGGCACGCCGTAAACGGGGATATCCACACCTGGGTTTTCATCGGCCATCCGGCAATACCAGTCGGCATTGGTGTTGGAGGCGGCGGCGCCGATACGACCACGTTGAGCACGGTGCCAGTCTACCAGAACGCGGACATCCAGTTCCGGACGCTGGCGTTTGGCGTCGTAGAGAGCCTGCAAAATTCCTTTTCCGCCATCATCTTGCTCCAGGTAGAGCGCAATAATGCATATACGCTGAGTGGCGTGGGCAATCCGGGTCAGTAACGCTTCCCTGAAATCCGCAGGGGCGTAAAAGAACTCTACATCATCAACTGACTGAGAAAGCTTAGGGAGTTGGGCAAGGTGTTGTTGATGTTTATTACGCTTAAATTTTGACAACATCACAGTGCGTTTCTTCTCTGTTTATTGAAGGGTCTTCTGTACCATGCAGACGACGTAAGCGGGCAATAATACCATTACTACCCGCTAATGTGGTCAACAATTGCGGTCAGCGTGGCGCGATTATCCCTGATTCAGGGGCAGCGATAGACTGACAATCCCATCTTCCAGCTGAATATCAACGGTGAATCCCAGCTTTCTGGCCAGGCCGATCATGCCTCTGTTATTCGGCATCGTAATGCCATTAAGGCGTTGCAAGCCATGGCTTTGCGTATAGGCGATCAGCTTTTCCAGCAGCCTTCGCCCCAGGCCTAACCCTTTTAAATCTGAACGGACCAGAACGGCAAACTCGGCGTCAATATTGTCGGGATCGGAGATCGCCCGCGTCACGCCGAGAATTTCGCTCTTCTCTGCGGTGGTCCTGACGGCAACAAACGCCATTTCACGATCGTAGTCGATCTGCGTCATATTGGCTAAATCGTCATGGGTAAATTCGTTGATCTCACTAAAATAGCGATAATAGAGATCTTCTTTGGTGACCTGAGCGATAAACGCGAGCAGCTGCGGCTCATCTTCCGGAAGGATCGGCCGAAACAGGCAGCGATCGCCATTTTTCATCACCACCCACTCCTCCTGCTGGTGCGGATAGGGACGAATCGCAAGGCGGCTTTCACTGTCGCCGTCAAAGGGGGCCAGGCCTAGCGTGACGTCCAGCGCCGTAAACTCGTTGCCGGAGGCGAGCAGGGGATGAATGTCCAGGCGCTGAATCTCCGGGCAGTCGACGATCAGATTCGATACCTGAACCAGCAGCTGGCTCAGGCCCGCGATATCCAGCGGGCGCAATGCGCTGCGACCGCGGATCTTTTTATTTTTGATCGCCTGGATCACCAGATAACGCGCCAGGTTCATATTCAACGGCGGCAGCGCCACCGCGGCCTGATCCTCGGCCCGCCACTCCACGCCGCCTTCGCCCAGCATAATCAACGGGCCGAAGACGGGATCGTGTTCAACCACCACTCTCAGCTCCTGGGCGCCGGCGCGATTAGCCATACTCTGCACCAGCAGACCATGGATGCGCGCCTGGGGCCAGGCCAGTCTGACGCGATCGATCATCGCATCTGCCGCCTGCTGCACCTCGGCGGCGGTACGCAGATAGAGCATGACCCCCTGTACTTCCGATTTGTGCGGGATATCCGGAGAACGCAGCTTCAGCGCGACCGGATAGCCTATCTGCTCAGCGATATGCACTGCTTCTGCGCTGCCAGCGGCAATCCATGTCGGCAGAGTATGGATGCCATAGGCCCGGAGCACCGGGCTGACCTCATGGGTATCCAGCGTGGTGGCGCCGTCATCTATCGCTTGCTGCAGCAGAGCATGTGCTTCGCTGGTATTGGCGGTTAACGAATCCGGTAGCACCGGCGTCTCGCGCAGTTGTTTCTGGTTGCGACGGTATTCCACCATATGCATAAAAGCGGTGATCGTGCCCTCTGGCGTACGGTAGGTTGGGAGGCCGGCATCGCTGAATAAACGTCGCGCTTCCTGCGAGGAAAATTCGCCGCACCAGTTGGTCAGCACGGTGACATATTTACCGCGCGGATGATGCTTCAGAGCGTCAATCAGGGCCAGCGCACTCTCCGTGCCCGGCGCGGCCGCGCTGGGCGAGTGGATCACCAGCAGCGCGTCATAGTCCTGACTGTTGAGCAAAATATTCACGGCCTGCTGATAATGTTCGCTGCTGGCATCATCCCGCAGATCTAATGGGTTGGCGATCTCGACGCCAACCGGCAACGCCTGGTGCAGGGCGTCGCGGGTCTCCTCGCTGAGGACCGCCAGTTTGCCATTCCGCAGCCAGAGTTCATCCAGCGCCAGCGCCGCCGGAGCCGCGCCATTGCTGACGATCATCAGCTTTTCACCGCGTAGCGGGCGCATATGGCTGAGCGTTTCCACGGCGGAGAACAGCTCATGGGTGTCCTGCACCCGCAGCAGGCCAGCACGCTGTATGGCTGCATCCCATGCCGGATCCATCCCGGAGTTGACGTGCAACAGCTTTTGCGCCGCGGGGCTACGGCCGCTTTTAATCACCAGGATAGGCTTGTTTCGCGAAGCGCTGCGCGCAGCGGAGACAAATCGGCGCGCATCGCTTAGATGCTCGAGGTAAAGCAAAATGGCGCTGGTCTTGCTGTCGCGGGCCAGAAAGTCCAGCAGGTCATCGACATCAATGTCCAGGCTATCGCCCAGCGCGATGAAGTAGGAAAACCCCATCTCGCGCTGCTGCGCCCAGTCAAGGATGGTATTAGAGACGGCGGCCGACTGCGAGATAAAGGCCAGTTTACCGCGATGGATCGCGACCGGCGAGAAGCTGGCGTTCAGGCCTTGCCACGGCGCCAGCAGTCCCAGGCTGTTCGGGCCGAGCAGGCGCATCTGATAGCGCGCGGCGCATTCGAGCAGCGCCGGATACTGTTCCGGCTGCGAAGAGAGAATGATGCAGGTTTTACACCCTTTCTGCCCTAAGGCTTCGAGCAATTCGATATTACGCCGGGCGTTAGTACAGAGCACCGCCAGATCCGGCGTAAACGGCAGGCTCTCAATCGTGGGCCATGCCAGCACCCCGAGCACCGCCTTCCAGGCGGGGGTCACCGGCAGTACCGGGCCATTGAAACCGCCGGCTAACAGGTTGCGCATCATGAGATAGCCAGCGCGCTGCGGCTTCATTGATGCGCCAATAACGGCGATGGACTTTGGTCGCAGCAGTGCTTCCAGGCCTCGTTGGCTCATACCGGTCTCCTTTCATCCCAGTGACCGAATGATTTTAAACGTTTTCCACCTGGTCCGCTGTGATACTGCCCTTATGCTGGGTTTTTCCCGCCAGATAGCGGGTCCGGAAGCGGGTGAAGTGCTCGCCAAGCGCAGCGGCGGCCGGGGCATCGCCCGCCAGATCCAGCAGGGCGATGGCTACTTCCGCGGTACAGTATTGTCCGTCGGCGTGCGCCTCGCGCAGATGATAGGCAGAGATGCGTGACAGATCGACGGAGATTATCGGTAGCGCGTCAAGATAAGGGCTCTTGCGGAACATTTTGCGCGCTTCGGTCCAGGTGCCGTCGAGCATAATAAATAGCGGCGGCTTGCCGGACGGCGGCGCGCTCAGGATCTGGCGCTCCGGCCCGGCATAGGAGGCAGGGAAAACCACCATCGGTTGATAATCAGGATGCGCGACCAGATCGAGCAGCGCCTGCGGCGGCTCGGTTCTCGACCATTGAAAAGCCTCGGTATCAGGCAGAATATCGGCGATGAGCCGGCCGGTGTTGCTGGGCTTCATCGGTTCTGTATCAAACATCACCAGGCAGAAGCGGCTGGTGGCCTGCGCTGGCACTAATGTTGCGCACAGGCACTGCTTGAGCGGCAGCAGGCAGCGCTGACAGCGGCGGATGCGGTTGCCGCGAGCAAGGAAAGGCCGGGTAGCACGCGCGAGGCGTTCAGCGCGCAGGCGAAGGACTGCGTTTTCAATCATGGGAGTCGCTAGAGAAAAACGCTATTGTCGCAGAGGTGAAAACGGGGCACAAGCGGTGCCCCGGAAGGATTACTGTTGGCCGGCTTCGTTCAGCCAGCTATCAAATGGCGCTTTTGGCACCGCGCCATTGAGCATGTCGATCACTTCGCCATTTTTGAACATCATAATGGTCGGGATGCTGCGGATACGAAACCGGGCGCTAAGCTCACGTTCCGCTTCGGTGTTGACTTTCACAAAACGCATCTTCCCGCTACGCTCTTCCGCGACATCTTCAAAGATCGGCGCGAAGCTACGGCAGGGGCCGCACCATGGCGCCCAGAAATCGACAACGACCGGCAGATCGTCCTTTAAGAGTTTATCCAGCGTTGCCCCGGTCGCGTTGATGACGTCGCCGTCAAAAAGATCGTGACCGCAGCGTCCGCACTTTGCGCCATCCGCGCTACGATCGTCCGGGAGGCGGTTCAGAGCCTGACAACTGGCACAAACGGTATTCATAACTAACCTCTGGTTATGGGTTGCAACGTGGCACGTGGCCGATATGTTTCTGTGATGTTACATATTATCGATTAAGTGTTATTTAAGGACAATGCGTTTTGTTCGATGAGTGCAATAGAGGCCGGCTTTTAAACGAAATCATGGCGAAGCGATGACACATCGGGTAATCTGCGCGCTTCGCGCAGCGCAGGTGGAGAAAATTGATGAGCGACGAACTGAAAAATAAAAGCGGCAAGGTCAAAGTGATGTATGTCCGCAGTGATGATGATTCTGACAAACGCACCCATAACCCACGTACCGGGAAAGGGGGAGGTCGTCCAGGAAAATCTCGTGTTGACGGCCGCAGCCGCCCTGCGCGTGACGAACGAAACAGCCGCGGCGACGATCGCAAACGTGACGACCGTAAGCGTGACGATCGCAAGCGCGATGATTTTCATCGTGACGATGCGTCTCCGTGGCGTACCGTTTCCCGTGCTCCTGGCGATGAGACGCCGGTAAAAGAAGATCACGGCGGGATCAGCGGGAAGAGCTTTATCGATCCGGAAGTGCTGCGTCGTCAGCGTGCGGAAGAGACCCGCGTGTATGGCGAAAACGCCTGCCAGGCGCTGTTCCAGAGCCGTCCGGAAGCTATCGTTCGCGCCTGGTTTATTCAGAGCGTCACGCCCCGCTTTAAAGAGGCGCTGCGCTGGATGGCGGCCAACCGTAAAGCCTATCATGTGGTGGACGAAGCCGAGCTGGCGAAAGCTTCCGGCACCGAGCACCACGGCGGGGTCTGCTTCCTGATCAAAAAACGCCACGGCACTTCTGTTGCCCAGTGGGTCGCGAAGGCGGCAGAAGACGATTGCGTTCTGGCGCTGGAAGACGTGGGTAACCCGCACAACCTCGGGGCGATCATGCGCAGCTGCGCGCACTTCGGCGTGAAGGGCGTGGTGGTTCAGGATGCTGGCGTGCTGGAGTCCGGGGCGGCGATCCGTACGGCGGAGGGCGGGGCGGAGCATGTTGAACCGATCACCGGCGACAGCTTTATCGATACCCTGGATCAGTTCCGCAAAGCGGGCTACGCGATTGTCTCAACGTCCAGCCATAATGGTACGCCGCTGTTTAAAGCCGAGCTGCCGAAGAAAATGGTGCTGGTGTTAGGCCAGGAGCGTGATGGTCTGTCCGATGCGGCGATTTCCAGCTCCGATCTCAGCGTTGCCATCGACGGTACCGGCAATGTCGAAAGCCTGAACGTCTCTGTGGCGACCGGCGTCCTGCTGGCAGAATGGTGGCGTCAGAACAAGGCGTAATTCGCCTGCCTGAATGCGAAAAAGCCAGCTGATGCTGGCTTTTTTATGGCTGTCGATCACTCGCTTTCGGCGGGGAGGACCGGCATCCAGTCGATCGGCGCTTCGCCGCGGTCAGCCAGCCACTGGTTGGTCTGTACGAAATGGTTGCTGCCAAAGAAGCCGCGATGCGCAGAGAGCGGCGATGGGTGCGGCGCCTTCAGCACGCAGTGGCGCTGACGATCGATAATCGCGCCTTTCTTCTGCGCATGAGAACCCCACAGCAGGAATACCACCCCCTCGCAATGCTCATTGATTAATGCGATAACCTTATCGGTAAAGGTCTCCCAGCCGAGGCTGGCGTGCGAGTGCGCCTGCCCGGCGCGGACGGTCAGGACCGTATTAAGCAGAAGTACGCCCTGACGCGCCCAGCTTTCGAGATAACCGTGAGTGGGGCGAGTAAAGCCGGGGATCGTGGCCTCCAGCTCTTTGTACATGTTCAAGAGCGAGGGCGGGATCGCGACGCCCGGGCGAACCGAGAATGCCAGACCGTGGGCCTGACCCGGGCCGTGATAGGGATCCTGGCCGAGAATGACGACTTTGACGTCGCCCAGCTCGGTAAAGCGAAACGCATTGAAGACGTCTTTTTGCGGTGGGTAGATGGTGATCCCGGACTGGCGCTCTTCGGCGACGGTCTTCAGTGTATTGAGAAAATAGGGTTGTTGCTTTTCATCCGCCAGCACGTCATGCCAGGTTAAAGAGGTGGTCATCTTGCTCTCCTGCAAAGGGTCATCGCTACAGCTTAACGGCTTCTTTCTACAGAACAAAATCGGCACGGCTTGATGTGGGCTTTTATGCAAAAAAAATTGAAAATTTACAAAATTATTTATGAGACCCCATGGCCTAACTTGATGTAAAACAATAAAATCCCCCTATACCCACTTTGTGTGAGTGGTTTTTATTGATTTATATCAAGGAATGCCGAGGGTGCGGCTGATATATATACACTCATACAACAATGGTTTTACCAATTGGCCGCGAAGAGGCCAAAATCGAATAAACACTGCCTGGGAGGCATCAAATGATTACTGGTATCCAAATTACTAAAGCGGCAAACGACGACCTGCTGAACTCTTTCTGGCTGCTGGACAGCGAAAAAGGCGAAGCGCGCTGCCTGTGTGCCAAAGGTGGTTTTGCGGAAGACGACGTGGTGGCGGTGAGCAAACTGGGTGAAATCGAATACCGTGAAATTCCGGTAGACGTGAAACCAGAAGTTCGCGTGGAAGGCGGTCAGCACCTGAACGTGAACGTGCTGCGTCGCGAAACTCTGCTGGACGCGGTTGAGCACCCGGAAAAATACCCGCAGCTGACCATTCGTGTTTCCGGCTATGCGGTACGCTTCAACTCCCTGACTCCGGAACAGCAGCGCGACGTTATCGCCCGTACCTTTACCGAAAGCCTGTAAGGCTGAAGCCAGATGTGAAAACGCCGGGATGTCCCGGCGTTTTTTTTACTCTTCAGTGGACGTTGATGGCGTCCCGGCCGCGCTTGGCTTACGGCGCTTACCGATATTTTTGGTGTCGCGGTGGCGTTTCTTCACCCGCGGTTTCTCTTTTTCTTTCTCTTTTTTCTCGGCGCGCTTCGCCAATACTTTCTTCGACGGTTTACCGGTTAACTTCTCGCTCGGCGCGCGGGTTTTCGGTCGCAATTCATCAATCACGCGGGCTTTCAGCGGTTCTTCAACGTAGCGGCCGATCTTGCCCAGCAGCAGGTGGTCATGCGCTTCAACCAGCGAAATGGCGATGCCTTTTTTACCGGCGCGGCCGGTACGACCGATACGGTGCAAATAGATATCGGCGGTGCGCGGCATGTCGAAGTTAAACACGTGGCTGACATCCGGGATATCAATACCGCGTGCGGCGACGTCGGTGGCGATCAGCACGTTCACGCGACCATCGGTCAGGCGTTTAATCGCTTCGTTGCGCTTAATCTGCACCATCTCGCCCTCCAGCCAGCAGGTGTTAATCCCTGCTTCGTGCAGCTTAGCGGCGAGTTCGTGAACGCGCTCGCGCTTACGCACGAAGACGATGGAGCGGGTTGCTTCCGGCTGCTTCAGCAAATGAATCAGCAGCGCGGTTTTATGCTCGATATCGTCGGCGCGATAGTACCACTGATGAATTTTTTTACGTTCGCGGGTCGATGGGGTAGCGGAGACTTCAACCGGCTCTTCCAGCAGGCGTTCGGCAAAATCTTTGATCGCATCGCCTTCCAGCGTGGCGGAGAACAGCATGGTCTGCTTGCGCCAGCGGGTTTCACCGGCGATGGTTTCGATATCCTGAGCAAAGCCCATGTCCAGCATGCGGTCGGCTTCATCGAGGATCAGGGTCTCGACGGCGCGGCAGTCAAAGTTCTCTTCTTTAATATACTGCAGCAGGCGACCGGTGGTAGCGACCACGATATCCTGGTTTTCGCTGAACACTTCCGCGTGGTTCATGTACGCTACGCCGCCGGTAATGGTGGCGATATCCAGATGGGTATGCTTCGCCAGCTCGCGGGCGTGGTCAGCCACCTGCATCGCCAGCTCGCGGGTCGGCGTCAGGATAAGAATGCGCGGCGGCCCGGATTTCTTACGCGGGAAATCGAGCAGGTGCTGCAACGCTGGCAGCAGATACGCCGCCGTTTTACCGGTGCCGGTCGGCGCTGAACCGAGAATGTCACGGCCATCGAGCGCAGGCGGAATAGCGGCGGCCTGAATGGCTGTCGGGCGAGTGAAACCTTTATCCTGGAGGGCTTCCAGCAGGTTTTCGTCGAGTTCAAGTTCGGAAAAAGTCGTTACAGTCATGTTCTACCTCTGAGTGGGCCGCCGATTATAGACGTTACTGACGTAATGTTCATCTGTTTGTAAGGCTATCTGTTCTCCGGTATTGTGCATAGCCTTACGTTCAGGAGTTTTGTCGGCAAGGTTATTGAGGATGTCTCAGTCGAAGTTTGCGCTGCCGCGCAATGGTTTTACCTTCAAACAGTTCTTTGTCGCCCACGATCGTTGCGCGATGAAGGTGGGCACTGATGGCATTTTGCTTGGCGCCTGGGCGCCGATTGCCGGGGTGAAGCATGTGCTGGATATTGGCGCGGGCAGCGGCCTGCTGGCGCTAATGCTCGCCCAGCGTACCGATCACGATGTGCAAGTCGATGCGGTCGAACTGGACGAGGAGGCAGCCGCTCAGGCGCGGGAAAATGCCCTCGCGTCACCGTGGTCTTCGCGCATAGAAGTCTGCCAGGCCGATATCCATCAGTGGCAGCCGTCGCAAACCCGACGCTATGAACTGATAATCAGTAACCCGCCTTTTTTTGCCGAAGGCGTGCCATGCGCTACCTCGCAGCGGGAGCAGGCGCGGTATACCACGACGCTCGATCACGCCTCCCTGCTGACCTGTGCCGCAGAGCATATCACCGAAGAAGGTTTTTTTTGCGTGGTGCTGCCGGTGGATATCGGTAATGCGTTTATCGAGCGGGCAACGGCGATGGGGTGGCATTTGCGACTGCGCACTGACGTGGCGGAGACCGAACTGCGGCCGCCGCACCGGGTGCTGCTGGCGTTCTCCCCGACGGCAGGAGAGTGTTTCTGCGACAGACTGGCGATCCGCGGGCCAGAGCAGCAGTACTCTGAAGGGTTTACTGCTCTGACCGGGGATTTTTATCTCTTTATGTGAGCCAGGGGCGACAGTATCGACGGGCCGCTGTTCGGCAGCGGCTGCGGATAGTCGAGGGTATAGTGCAGCCCGCGGCTCTCCTTACGTAACATCGCGCAGCGTACGATAAGCTCCGCCACCTGCACCAGATTGCGCAGCTCCAGCAGATTATTCGAGACGCGGAAGCGGGCGTAATACTCATCCAGCTCCTGCTGGAGCATGGTAATGCGCCGCAGGGCGCGCTCCAGTCTGCGCGTCGTGCGCACAATGCCGACATAATCCCACATCAGCAGGCGCAGTTCGTGCCAGTTATGCTGGATAACCACCAGTTCATCCGGGATCTCCACCTGACTTTCATCCCACGCCGGCAGGGTGGTGACCTTCTGGGCCAGCGGCAGGCGCCGGGCGATATCCTCCGCGGCGGACCAGCCGTAGACCAGACACTCCAGCAGCGAGTTCGAGGCCATGCGGTTGGCGCCGTGCAGCCCGGTATAGCTGACTTCGCCGATGGCGTATAAGCCATCGACGTCAGTACGGCCATTATCATCCACCATCACGCCGCCGCAGGTGTAATGCGCGGCGGGGACGACCGGCACCGGATCTTTGGTTAAATCAATTCCCAGACCGAGCAGCTTTTCGTAAATCATCGGGAAGTGCTGGCGAACAAACGCCTCGGGTTTATGGCTGATATCAAGGAACATACAGTCAACGCCCAGGCGCTTCATTTCATGGTCGATGGCGCGGGCGACGATATCGCGCGGGGCCAGCTCGCCGCGCTCGTCAAAGTCCGGCATAAAGCGGGTGCCGTCCGGGCGTTTAAGGTGGGCGCCTTCGCCGCGCAGCGCTTCAGTAAGCAGGAAATTGCGCGCCTGTGGATGATACAGCGCGGTGGGGTGGAACTGGTTGAATTCGAGATTCGCTACCCGGCAGCCCGCCCGCCAGGCCATCGCAATGCCGTCTCCGGAAGAGACGTCAGGGTTAGTGGTATATTGATAAACCTTGGCGGCCCCGCCAGTCGCAAGCACCACCGCCTTCGCGCTGCAGGTTTCTACCCGCTCTTTATTGCGGTTCCAGATCCAGGCCCCGACCACCCGGCGCGTGCCCGGCAGGCCAATCTTGTCCGAGACAATCAAATCAACGGCATTGCTGCGCTCAATGATGCGGATATTCGGATGAGCAAGGGCTTTATCGACCAGCGTCGTCTCTACCGCTTTGCCGGTAGCGTCGGCGGCGTGAAGAATGCGTCGATGGCTGTGCCCCCCTTCGCGAGTGAGATGGTAGCTCTCTTCGCCATTGGCCTGGACCTGGGTGTCAAACAGCACGCCCTGATCGATAAGCCATTGTACGCACGGTCTGGCGTTGCTGGCGACGAAGGTGACCGCATGGCGATCGCAGAGTCCCGCGCCGGCGATCAGCGTATCTTCAACATGGGATTCGATACTGTCCGTCTCATCGAAGACGGCGGCAATCCCGCCCTGCGCATAGAACGTCGAACCTTCGCTGATCGGCCCTTTACTCAGCACCGTCACCGAACTGTGCTCCGCCAGGCGCAGCGCGAGGGAGAGACCGGCAGCACCGCTGCCGATAATCAACACATCACAAGAGAAGTCAGGAGTGGTATTCATCGTCTTTGTTTAATTTACTAAACACATTTAGCTCACAATAGCACCAGCGCGTGAGGAATCGTACATATTTTTTGCCTGGTGTTGTGACGGCTAAACAGAAGGGGCCGGGAAAAGGGGCGTTGTGCGGTAAAAAAGAGAAGTGGAGCAGGTTGTTAGCATTGGATTTTATAGTGAAATAAACACTGTGTTACGATACCCTTCAGTCGGGCCTGCGCTTTTTCTTATTGACTAACCTGTTGTTTAGCAACCTGGGCATATAATGATTGATAACGATCTGCCGCCGTTGCCAGACAAAAAACAAAAGCGTAACGGAACTTTATTGTTTTCATGCACTCCAACAGTCAGCTTGCTCATAATGCAGATTTTGGGTGGTGTTTTGAAGACGCATGGGAATTGGGTTTGGGGAGACATTACCTCGGATGAGCGAGCAGTTAACGGATCAGGTCCTTGTTGAACGGGTCCAGAAAGGAGATCAGAAAGCGTTTAATTTGCTGGTGGTGCGCTATCAGCATAAGGTCGCGAGTCTGGTTTCCCGCTATGTACCGCCGGGCGATATCGCTGACGTTGTTCAGGAATCGTTCGTTAAGGCATGGCGTGCGCTGGACTCTTTCCGGGGAGATAGCGCTTTTTACACCTGGTTATACCGTATCGCCGTCAACACGGCGAAGAATTATCTGGTTGCTCAGGGACGCCGTCCGCCGTCCAGCGATGTTGACGCCAACGAGGCGGAAAACTTCGAAAGCGGCGGGGCGTTGAAAGAAATTTCGAACCCTGAGAACTTAATGTTGTCAGAAGAACTGAGACAAATAGTTTTTCGTACCATTGAATCGCTCCCGGAAGATTTACGCATGGCAATTACGTTACGGGAGCTGGATGGCCTGAGCTATGAAGAGATAGCCGCTATCATGGATTGTCCGGTTGGGACGGTGCGTTCGCGTATCTTCCGGGCGCGAGAAGCTATTGATAATAAAGTTCAACCGCTTATCAGGCGTTGACGATAGCGGAATACTGGAAAAGGGTATCAGGCATGCAGAAAGAACAACTTTCGGCTTTAATGGATGGTGAAACGCTGGATAAAGAACTGCTCAACGAGCTGAGCCGTTCCTCTGAGATGCAAAAAACCTGGGAGAGCTATCACCTCATTCGCGATACGCTGCGTGGCGATACCGCAGAGGTGCTGCAATTCGATATCTCCGCCCGGGTGATGGCCGCCATTGAAAATGAGCCCGTTCGTCAGACGGCGCCGCTTATTCCTGAATCTCAGCCCGCACCCCACCAGTGGCGGCAGATGCCGTTCTGGAACAAAGTGCGTCCATGGGCCAGCTCACTCACCCAAATGGGCGTTGCCGCCTGCGTATCGCTTGCGGTTATCGTCGGCGTCCAGCACTATAATGGGCAGTCTGATGCGACTCAGCAGCCAGAGGCGCCAGTGTTCAATACCCTGCCGATGATGGGTAAAGCGAGCCCGGTAAGCCTTGGCGTGCCGGCTGACGCATCAGCGGGTAGCGGCCAGCAGGCGCAAGTCCAGGAACAGCGCCGCCGGATTAACGCCATGTTGCAGGACTATGAACTGCAGCGCCGCCTGCACGCTGAGCAGCTGCAGTTTGGCCAGGCCCAGACTCAGCAGGCAGCAGTCCAGGTGCCGGGTTATCAAACTTTAGGAACGCAATCGCAGTAATGAAGCAACTTTGGTGTGCCATGTCGCTCATGGCAGGCAGCCTGTTGTTCTCTGTCAACGCCTCGGCTGATACATCGTCCGGGGCGTTGTTGCAGCAGATGAACCTGGCCAGCCAGTCCCTCAATTATGAGCTGTCTTTCGTCAGCATCAATAAACAAGGCGTTGAGTCGCTGCGCTATCGTCATGCGCGACTGAACAATCAACCGCTGGCGCAACTGCTGCAGCTGGACGGCCCGCGCCGGGAAGTGGTCCTGCGCGGCACGGAAATCAGCTATTTTGAACCCGGTCTCGATCCTTTCACCCTCAACGGCGACTACATCGTCGATTCGCTGCCATCGTTGGTTTATAGCGATTTCAAACGCCTCTCCGCTGCGTATGATTTTATCTCCGTTGGCCGTACTCGTATCGCTGATCGCCTCTGCGACGTGATCCGCGTCGTAGCTCGCGACGGTACGCGCTATAGCTTTATCGCCTGGCTGGACGCCGAGACCAAACTGCCTCTGCGCGTCGATTTGCTCGACCGCGACGGTGAAACGCTGGAGCAGTTCCGGGTTGTCTCCTTCAACGTTGGCGATAACGTCAGCGCCAGCATGGAGACGCTGGCAAAAGCGAATCTACCGCCGCAGCTGTCCGTCCCTGAAGGGGGCGACAAAGCCAACTTCAACTGGGCGCCAACATGGCTTCCCCAGGGGATGGCTGAAGTTTCCAGCAGTCAGCGCCGTCTGCCCACTTTTGACGGTCCAGTCGAATCACGTCTCTATTCCGACGGCTTGTTCAGCTTCTCGATCAATATCAACCGCGCCACGGCGGCCAGCAGTGACCAGCTGTTGCGCACCGGCCGACGTACCGTCAGCACGACGGTACGCGATAACGCGGAGATCACCGTGGTGGGCGAACTGCCGCCGCAGACGGCGAAGCGTATCTCTGACAGTATTAAATTCAAGGCAGTACAATGATTAAAGAGTGGGCCACCGTGGTTTCCTGGCATAACGGCGTGGCGCAGGTGCACTGCGACGTTAAAGCCTCCTGCAGCAGCTGCGCTTCCCGTGCCGGCTGCGGTAGCCGGGTGTTAAACAAGCTGGGGCCGCAGACCAGCCATACCATTAGCGTGCCCTGCGAGCAGCCATTGGCCGCGGGGCAAAAAGTGGAGCTGGGGATCGCTGAAAGTAGCCTGCTGGGCTCAGCGCTGCTCGTCTATATGGCGCCGCTGGTGGGGCTGTTTGTGATGGCGTCCATTTTCCAGGTGCTGTTTGCCAGCGATATCGCGTCACTTTGCGGCGCGCTGCTGGGCGGCGTCGGCGGCTTCCTGGTGGCGCGCGGTCTGTCGCCGCAGCTGGCTGCTCGCCAGTCATGGCAGCCGGTGATTTTAAGCGTCGGTTTGCCGCCGGATCTGCTGCGTGTTGATACGCCCTCCTCTGAAATGGGGCAGTGATTTCACTGCCCCTCATCTTTATTTACTCTTCCTGTAACAACGCCACAATTTCTGCCGTTATGCTGGATCTAACAGCATTTCCTGGTTTCACGGATGTAGTGTAGAATGCGGCGTTTTCGGATTAAAAAACGTCAGGCACAGTACAGCGGCCTCATGATACTCGTAAGGCATAATTAACTCTAAATATGAAGAATATACGTAACTTTTCGATCATCGCTCACATCGACCACGGTAAGTCGACGCTGTCTGACCGTATCATCCAGATTTGCGGTGGCCTTTCTGATCGCGAAATGGCGGCCCAGGTTCTGGACTCCATGGACCTTGAACGTGAGCGCGGGATTACCATCAAGGCGCAGAGCGTCACCCTGGACTATAAAGCCAGCGATGGTGAAACTTATCAGCTCAACTTTATCGACACCCCGGGCCACGTTGACTTCTCCTATGAAGTATCGCGCTCCCTGGCGGCGTGCGAAGGCGCGCTGCTGGTGGTTGACGCCGGGCAGGGCGTAGAAGCCCAGACCCTGGCGAACTGCTATACCGCCATGGAAATGGACCTCGAAGTCGTTCCGGTGCTCAACAAGATCGACCTGCCTGCGGCCGATCCGGAGCGCGTAGCGGACGAGATTGAAGATATCGTCGGTATCGATGCTCACGACGCGGTTCGCTGCTCGGCGAAAACCGGCGTTGGCGTGCCGGACGTGCTGGAACGTCTGGTGCGCGATATTCCGCCGCCGGAAGGCGATCCGGACGCGCCGCTGCAGGCGCTGATCATCGACTCCTGGTTCGATAACTACTTAGGCGTCGTGTCGCTGGTGCGTATTAAAAACGGCACCATGCGCAAGGGCGATAAAATTAAAGTGATGAGCACCGGCCTGGTCTATAACGCCGACCGTCTGGGCATCTTCACCCCGAAACAGGTCGACCGTACCGAGCTGAAATGCGGCGAGGTAGGCTGGCTGGTCTGCGCGATCAAAGACATCCTCGGCGCGCCGGTGGGCGATACCCTGACCGCGGCGCGTAATCCAGCGGATAAAGCGCTGCCGGGCTTCAAAAAAGTGAAGCCGCAGGTCTATGCCGGTCTGTTCCCGGTGAGCTCTGATGACTATGAAAACTTCCGTGATGCGCTGGGTAAACTGAGTCTGAACGATGCTTCCTTGTTCTATGAGCCGGAAAGCTCAACGGCGCTGGGCTTCGGCTTCCGCTGCGGCTTCCTCGGCCTGTTGCACATGGAAATCATTCAGGAGCGTCTGGAGCGTGAGTACGATCTTGACCTGATTACCACGGCGCCGACGGTAGTCTATGAAGTGGAAACGACCTCCAAAGAAGTTATCTACGTCGATAGCCCGTCCAAGCTGCCGCCGCTGAATAATATTCAGGAGCTGCGTGAGCCTATCGCCGAGTGTCACATGCTGCTGCCGCAGGAGTTCCTCGGCAACGTGATCACCCTGTGTATCGAGAAGCGTGGCGTGCAGACCAACATGGTTTACCACGGTAAACAGGTGGCGCTGACCTACGAAATCCCGATGGCGGAAGTGGTTCTCGACTTCTTCGACCGTCTGAAGTCTACCTCCCGTGGCTATGCGTCGCTGGATTATAACTTCAAACGCTTCCAGGCCTCGAACATGGTGCGCGTTGACGTGCTGATCAACGGCGAGCGTGTCGATGCGCTGGCGCTGATCACCCACAACGACAACGCCCCTTATCGTGGTCGCGAACTGGTCGAGAAGATGAAAGAGCTGATCCCGCGTCAGCAGTTCGATATCGCCATTCAGGCGGCTATCGGCAACCACATCATCGCGCGCTCTACTGTGAAACAGCTGCGTAAAAACGTCCTGGCGAAATGCTACGGCGGCGACGTCAGCCGTAAGAAAAAGCTGCTGCAGAAGCAGAAAGAAGGTAAGAAGCGTATGAAGCAGGTCGGTAACGTTGAACTGCCGCAGGAAGCGTTCCTCGCCATTCTGCACGTTGGTAAAGACGGCAAATAATTAAGGAGTTGGCATGGCGAACATGTTTGCCCTGATTTTGGTCATTGCGACCCTTGTGACAGGGCTGTTGTGGTGTCTGGATAAGTTCATCTTCGCACCAAAACGTCGTGAGCGTCAGGCCGCTGCTCAGGCAGCGACCGGCGAGCAACTGGATAAGAAAACGCTGAAGAAAGTGGGCCCGAAACCGGGCTGGCTGGAAACTGGCGCCTCGGTCTTCCCGGTGCTGGCGATTGTGCTGATTGTGCGTTCGTTTATCTATGAACCTTTCCAGATCCCGTCAGGTTCGATGATGCCGACCCTGCTGATTGGCGATTTCATCCTGGTGGAGAAATTCGCTTACGGCATTAAAGATCCGATCTACCAGAAAACGCTGATCGAAACGGGTCATCCAAAGCGCGGCGACATCGTGGTGTTTAAATATCCGGAAGATCCGCGTCTCGACTACATTAAGCGCGCGGTGGGATTACCGGGCGATAAAGTCACCTACGATCCGGTTGCCAAGCAGGTCACTATTCAGCCGGGCTGCAGCTCCGGACAGGCCTGCGGCAACGCGCTGCCGGTGACCTATTCCAATGTTGAGCCGAGCGATTTCGTTCAGACCTTCTCCCGCAGCAACGGCGGCGAAGCGTCCAGCGGTTTCTGGCAGTTGCCGAAGGGCGAAACCAAAGCGGACGGCATTCGTCTGACCGAGCGTCAGGAGACGCTGGGCGACGTCACGCACCGTATTCTGATGGTGCCGATTGCCCAGGATCAGGTTGGGATGTACTACCATCAGTCCGGCCTGCCGCTGGCCACCTGGATTGTACCGCCCGGTCAGTATTTTATGATGGGTGACAACCGGGATAACAGCGCCGACAGCCGCTACTGGGGCTTTGTGCCGGAAGCGAACCTGGTCGGAAAAGCGACCGCTATCTGGATGAGTTTTGAAAAACAGGAAGGTGAATGGCCGACCGGCGTGCGGTTATCGCGCATTGGTGGAATTCATTAATTTCCCCTGTTGAATTCACGTCGCTGCGATAACCGCAGCGACGTGAATTATTTAATATTTAAATCCATTCAAACTAACGACATCACGTGTCGTTGCGTATAGAATATCCCCCCGAAGTTTTTGGTTGTCGCTCTGCCGGGTGACACTGCACACGAAAGCGTATTGGACTGTTTCAACTTGCTGTATGAAGCGTATGCTCAGGTCGGTTTCGTGTGCTGCATCTTTGACGCATTCATTTATTGGTAACGCATGAACCCCATCGTAATTAATCGGCTTCAACGAAAGCTGGGCTACACTTTTCATCATCAGGAGCTGTTGCAACAGGCATTAACTCACCGCAGTGCCAGCAGCAAACATAATGAGCGCCTGGAGTTTTTAGGTGACTCCATTTTAAGTTTTGTGATCGCGAATGCGCTCTATCATCGTTTTCCTCGCGTAGACGAAGGCGATATGAGCCGCATGCGCGCGACGCTGGTGCGTGGCAACACGCTGGCGGAGATCGCTCGCGAGTTTGAACTGGGTGAGTGTCTGCGCCTCGGGCCGGGCGAACTGAAAAGCGGCGGTTTCCGTCGCGAATCCATTCTCGCGGACACCGTTGAAGCGTTAATTGGCGGGGTTTTCCTCGACAGCGATATTCAGAACGTTGAACGCTTAATCCTCTCCTGGTACCAGACCCGTCTGGACGAAATCAGTCCGGGCGATAAGCAAAAGGATCCGAAGACGCGTCTGCAGGAGTATCTGCAGGGACGTCATCTGCCGCTGCCGTCCTACCTGGTGGTCCAGGTGCGTGGCGAAGCGCACGATCAGGAATTTACTATCCACTGCCAGGTCAGTGGCCTGAGTGAACCGGTGGTTGGCACAGGTTCCAGCCGTCGCAAGGCGGAGCAGGCTGCCGCCGAACAGGCGCTGAAAAAACTGGAGCTGGAATGAGCGAAGAAAAAAGTTATTGCGGATTTGTCGCCATCGTTGGTCGTCCAAACGTTGGCAAATCCACGCTGTTGAATAAGCTGCTTGGGCAGAAGATTTCGATCACTTCCCGAAAAGCGCAAACGACGCGTCACCGCATCGTCGGTATCCATACCGAAGGGCCGTATCAGGCGATTTACGTCGATACCCCGGGCCTGCATATGGAAGAGAAGCGTGCTATTAACCGCTTAATGAACAAAGCGGCCAGCAGCTCAATTGGCGATGTTGAACTGGTCATTTTCGTGGTGGAAGGCACTCGCTGGACGCAAGACGACGAGATGGTGCTCAACAAGCTGCGTGACGCGAAAGCGCCAGTGATCCTCGCGGTCAATAAGGTGGATAACGTGCAGGACAAAGCGGAGCTATTGCCGCACCTGCAGTTCCTCGCCAGCCAGATGAACTTCCTCGACATTGTGCCGATCTCTGCGGAAACCGGCACCAACGTCGATACTATCGCGGCGATCGTGCGTAAGCATCTGCCGGAAGCGATCCATCACTTCCCGGAAGATTATATTACCGATCGTTCCCAGCGCTTTATGGCCTCCGAGATCATCCGTGAAAAACTGATGCGTTTTCTCGGTGCTGAGCTGCCGTACTCCGTCACTGTGGAAATCGAACGTTTCGTAACCAATGAGCGCGGCGGCTACGATATCAACGGCCTGATCCTCGTCGAGCGCGAAGGGCAGAAGAAGATGGTGATTGGCAATAAAGGCGCCAAAATTAAAACCATCGGTATCGAAGCGCGTAAGGACATGCAGGACATGTTTGAAGCGCCGGTACACCTCGAGCTGTGGGTCAAAGTGAAATCCGGCTGGGCCGATGACGAGCGCGCCCTGCGCAGTCTCGGTTACGTTGACGACCTCTGAGTTAACGCAACGTGGATGGATGGCAGCGCGCCTTTGTCCTGCATAGCCGACCGTGGAGCGAAACCAGCCTGATGCTGGACGTCTTCACGGAAGAATCGGGTCGTGTGCGCCTGGTGGCCAAAGGCGCACGCTCCAAACGCTCTAATCTCAAAGGCGCTTTACAGCCCTTTACCCCATTACTGGTTCGCTTCGGCGGCCGCGGCGAAGTCAAAACCCTGCGCAGCGCGGAAGCCGTCTCGCTGGCGCTGCCGCTCAGTGGTATCACGCTCTACAGCGGTCTCTATGTGAACGAGCTTATCTCCCGCGTGCTGGAGCACGAAACACGCTTCTCCGAACTCTTTTTTGACTATCTGCACTGCATTCAGGCGCTTGCCGGAACCAGCGGCTCGCCGGAGCCCGCGTTGCGGCGTTTTGAGCTGGCGCTGCTCGGGCACCTGGGCTATGGCGTGGATTTTCTTCACTGCGCGGGCAGCGGTGAGCCGGTGGATGACACCATGACCTATCGCTATCGCGAAGAAAAGGGCTTTATTGCCAGCCTGGTGATTGATAACAACACGTTTACCGGGCACCATTTGAAAGCGTTGGCGAGTCGCGAATTTCCTGATGTTGATACGCTGCGCGCCGCGAAGCGCTTTACCCGTATCGCCCTGAAACCCTATCTTGGGGGCAAACCGCTTAAGAGTCGGGAATTGTTTCGCCAGTTTATGCCCGCGCGAAAGGCGCGGGCGGCTAATACGAATAATGATTAACGAGGATTGTCATGGCTGAATTACTGTTAGGGGTCAATATTGACCATATCGCGACCTTGCGTAACGCGCGCGGCACCGCCTATCCGGATCCGGTTCAGGCAGCGTTCATTGCCGAGCAGGCCGGCGCCGACGGCATCACCGTGCATCTGCGCGAAGACCGTCGCCATATTACCGATCGCGATGTGCGTATCCTGCGCGAGACGCTGCACACCCGGATGAATCTTGAAATGGCGGTCACCGAAGAGATGCTGACGATCGCCTGCGAAACCAAACCACACTTCTGCTGCCTGGTGCCGGAGAAACGTCAGGAAGTCACTACCGAAGGCGGACTGGACGTGGCCGGGCAGCGCGACAAGATGCGCGATGCCTGCCAACGCCTGGCGGATGCCGGTATCCTGGTGTCCCTGTTTATCGATGCGGATAACGAGCAGATCAAAGCGGCGGCAGACGTTGGCGCGCCCTATATCGAAATTCACACCGGCTGCTATGCCGATGCCAAAACCGACGCCGGGCAGGCGAAGGAGCTGGAACGTATTGCCAAAGCGGCCACCTATGCCGCCAGCCTTGGCCTGAAGGTGAATGCCGGCCACGGTCTGACCTATCACAACGTGAAAGCGATTGCCGCGCTGCCGGAAATGCATGAGCTGAATATCGGCCATGCGATTATCGGTCGCGCAGTGATGAGTGGCCTGAAAGAGGCTGTCGCGGAAATGAAGCGTCTGATGCTGGAAGCGCGCGGCTAATGGCCATTCTCGGGCTGGGTACCGACATCGTCGAGATCGCCCGCATCGAAGCGGTGATCGCCCGCAG
This sequence comes from Klebsiella sp. HMSC25G12, assembly GCF_001807705.1. Lineage (NCBI taxonomy): Bacteria > Pseudomonadati > Pseudomonadota > Gammaproteobacteria > Enterobacterales > Enterobacteriaceae > Klebsiella > Klebsiella sp. HMSC25G12. The sequence continues at coordinate 23,528 of NZ_KV789897.1, forward strand.
CGGCGATCGCCTTGCCCGCCGGGTGCTGAGCGACCATGAATGGAGCATCTGGGAGCAGCACCAGCAGCCGGTGCGTTTCCTGGCGAAACGCTTTGCGGTCAAGGAAGCGGCGGCGAAAGCGCTGGGAACCGGGATCCGTAACGGACTGGCGTTTAATCAGTTCGAGGTATACAACGACGAGCTGGGCAAGCCGAAGCTGAGGCTATGGGGCGAAGCAAAGCTTTTGGCGGAACGAATGGGGGTAAGGGCTATTCATGTCACCCTCGCCGATGAACGCCACTACGCCTGCGCCACGGTGATTGTCGAAAGCTAGCCAGGATGGCGGTTAAATTTTATCCGCGTGGTGCATCAGCACGAATTTGTCCCACAGCTGTTCTTCACTCTCGACGTGTGCCGGATCTTTCAGGATCGTATTCGGGATCGGGCACACTTTCTGGCAGGTTGGCGTGTCGTAATGACCCACGCACTCGGTGCAGCGGTCGCTGTTAATTTCATAAATGCTATCACCCATCGAAATGGCCTCATTCGGGCACTCCGGTTCGCACATATCGCAGTTGATGCATTTTTTGGTAATTAACAGCGCCATCAGGAAAGTCTCAGAAACAACACAAACAGGGCGGGCATTATACGCCCATTTTCTGCTCAGACCAGCTTTTTCACCAGCGCTTCGCTATGGCGAATGCGCTCCGGCGCCCGCTCCAGATCCTGCTGCACCAGCCCCATAAACAGCAGGTCGGTGAGCATCATTTGCGCGCTGGTGGAGGAGATGGCCGCGCTGCGCGTCGCCTGCTCTTCGGCAATGGTATACAGGCAGTGGGTTGCCTGCTGCTGCAGGGCGTTAGGGCTAAAGCCGGTGATCGCCAGGATCTTGCAGCCCACGCGCAGCGCTTCACCTGCCGCCATATTGATCTCCCGGCGCTCACCGGAGTAAGAGATCGCCAGCAGCAGATCGTCGCTGGACATGGCCTGCACTGTCGCCAGCAGGGCGTGCATATCCTGCTCAGAAACCGCGTTGATGCCGATCTTCATCAGCTTCCAGCTAAAGTTACGCGCCACCAGACCGGACGCGCCGATGCCGGTGACGATCACCCGCCGGGCGTTGCGCAGCAGCGTGACGGCTTCCCGCAGCGTCTCTTCAGTATTGACGTCCAGCGAGGCATGCATGGCGGCGACATTGTCTTTAATGAGTTTCTCGCCGACCAGACGCAGCGGGTCGTCACCGCGAATGTGGTTATGTACCGGAACCGAGTGCGGATCCGGGCTGCTGGCCAGCGCTTCACTCAGCGCCAGCTTCAGCGCCGGAAAGCCTTTGAACCCCAGTTTCTGGGCAAATTTAACCACGCTGGACTGACTCACGCCGGCTTCCGCCGCCAGCTGCTGCGAGCTGAGGTGCCGGGTCTCATCGGGCTGGCTCAGAATATAATCGGCCAACTTTTTGTCGCTCGCCGCCAGGGTGGGATAGCGCTGACGAATACGCGTTAAACAGTTCATTGGAGCTCCGCTGGAGCCGTCCGGCTCGTGACTGACAGAATTTTTATTCGATTATAAGGGGTATACCACGAATTAAAAATTCTTGAGCCACAATTTTTCCTTCGCCTGCTAATTTAATTGTTCCTTAACGGCAGGGGATGTTTTCCCTCTTCGCGGCGTAAGGCTGTTAAGCTTAACCTAACGAGAAGCGAGTCCTGACATAAGGAGGCAGTTTGCAGCACAATGAACGGAAAGTGGTGTTTTTCGATCTGGACGGAACCTTGCATCAGCAGGATATGTTCGGCAGTTTCCTGCGCTACCTGCTGCGTAATCTGCCGCTAAACCTGCTGCTGGTGGTGGCGATGGGGCCGGCGATCCTTGCCGGGCTGGCGGTGTGTGGGCGGGCGGCGCGCTGGCCAATGAGCCTCCTGCTGTGGGCGTCAACCTTTGGCCGTCGCGAGGCGGTACTGAAGCGGCTGGAAGCGGAGTTTGTCGGCTGGTTTCGCCATCATGTGACGGCGTTTCCGGTGGTTCATGCGCGGCTCACGGCCTACCTGACCAGTACCGATGCCGACGTCTGGTTGATCACCGGCTCGCCGCAGTCGCTGGTGGAGCAGGTCTATCGCGATACTCTCTGGCTGCCGCGGGTGAATCTGATAGCCAGCCGCACCGCGCGCCGCTGGGGCGGCTGGGTATTGACCCTGCGCTGCCTGGGGCATGAAAAAGTGGTGCAGCTGGAGAAAAAGATCGGCGCGCCGCTGCGGCTGTACAGCGGCTATAGCGACAGCGAGCAGGACAACCCGTTGCTCGGCTTTTGCCAGCATCGCTGGCGGGTAACGCCTCAGGGAGAGCTCCAGCAGCTGGAGTAATAGTGTGTAATTGATAGCGCCCATGTATAATGCGCCCCGCTTTTTCTGCTGGAGTGGCCGCTGTGTCTGACCTCGAACTCAATGATGAATACTGGATGCGTCATGCCCTGACGCTGGCAAAGCGCGCCTGGGAAGAGGGCGAGGTGCCGGTGGGCGCGGTGCTGGTGTATAACAACCAGGTCATCGGCGAGGGCTGGAACCGGCCGATCGGCCGTCACGACCCCACCGCTCACGCGGAAATTATGGCTTTACGCCAGGGCGGGCTGGTGCTGCAAAACTATCGCCTGATCGACGCCACGCTGTACGTGACCCTGGAGCCTTGCGTCATGTGTGCTGGCGCCATGGTGCACAGCCGTATCGCCCGCCTGGTCTTTGGCGCCAGGGATGCCAAGACCGGTGCCGCTGGCTCGCTAATAGATGTCCTGCACCATCCGGGAATGAATCATCGGGTTGAAATAAGCGAAGGCGTGCTGGCGGAGTCCTGCTCTACCATGCTGAGCGACTTCTTTCGCTGGCGGCGGGAAGAGAAAAAAGCGCTGAAGAAAGCCCGGGAGCAGACCGGAGAAGGTTAATACAGGTGGCCGGGGAGTTTTAACCGGGCATTATCCATCTGCTTATCGGCGCGAAACTTGAAAAAGGGCAGGGTGGTCTCCTGCGGCTGTTCGAGTTCATTCGGGAGCACGGCCGGGTAATCCTCCGCCAGGGCCAGCGTTTGCTGTTGCTGGCGCTCCTTCTCTGACAAATAGCCGACAAGGCTTATCTGATATTTGCGGATGTTTTCCACATAGGCGTAGGCCTCATGGCCGCGCGCGTAGCCGTATTTAAGTTTGCTGTAATAGGGCTTCTGGCTCAACAGGGGTAAACGCAGCTTAACGTCTGCCCAGCTGTTGGGATTGCCTTTTTGTTTGCGGGTGAGCGCCATGGCGTCCAGCATATGGGCATAGCCCATATTGTAAGCAGCCAGCGCAAACCAGATGCGTTCGTCTTTCGGAATCGAATCCGGCACTTTATCCATCATATCCTGCAGATAGCGCATGCCGCCGTCGATACTCTGCGCCGCATCGGTCCGGTCAGTCAGTCCCAGACTTTGCGCGGTGTTGCGCGTCAGCATCATCATGCCGCGCACGCCGGTGGGGGAAGTGGCCTGCGGATCCCAGTGGGATTCCTGCCAGGCGATCGCGGCCAGCAGGCGCCAGTCAATCTCGCGGGCGTACTTTTCAAATAGTGGCTGCACGTCCGGGAGAATATTTTCCACTGCACGGAGGAAGGTGCGGGTGTCGACATAATCGAAGTCGTTGCCGTGGCCGAGGTATTTCTCCTCCAGGCGCGCCAGCGTCCCGTCTTCATTAATGTTATTGAAGAAATCAAGCATTGCGGCCGACAGCGAATTATCTTCGCCCCGGGCGCTAAACCAGGTGACCGGCTGTTCGTCGGTGATATCCAGGGCCACCGCCAGCTCCGGATGGACGCGCTGAAACAGGCTGACGGCCACCGAATCGGCGACGGTGTAATCGAGTTTGCCGTCAATCACCGCCTGCATCAGCGCCGTGGTACCGCGCTTCTCGTCCACGCGCCAGGCAAGATCCGGATATTTCTCCGCTTTTAAGGCCTGCAAATCGTTGATCACCACGTGGCCCGGAGCGATAGTGAGCTGCTCGGCGGTTAGCGACGCGAGAGTGCGCGGCCGGATATTACCGACGCGGTAGACCAGCTGTTGGGAAACAGAATAGTAGGTGGGGCCAGCCTGGTAGTTTTTCACCCGCTCCTGGTTATAAACCAGACCGGCAGCCAGCATATCGGCCTGACCGTCGTCGAGGTCGTCAAACAGCTGGCTGATATTCTGCCGGACGGTTATCTTAAGCGTCACGCCCAGATAGTCAGCAAACTGCTTCGCCAGTTCATAATCCAGACCGAACGTTTTATCGTTCATGGTGGCGAAGGTCATCGGCGAGTTGATGGTGCTGATGCGCAGCTCGCCGCGAGCGATAATACCCGCCACCCGGTTCTCGGGTTTACTGGACCAGGGGATTGACGGCCACAGGGCCGCCGCCAGCAAAAGGGTGACAATGCCGATCAGCAGATAATTAATCTTTAATTTTTTCAGAGCGTTAATCTTCTGCAGCTTCAGGTTCCTCAGCAGGCGATGTCCGGAAAAAACGCAAGGTTGTCGTCGAATGTGCGGCATTCTGCTTAAGAATGCGCCAGTTGGCAACTTATTCGCGATGGTCGTCACATTTATTGATAAACAGCATCAATGATTTTATTTCTACGCAAACGGTTTCGTCGGGGCGCAGGATTCACTATAATGACGCCCGTTTCCCCCCCTGGCTCACCCTGAAAGCTTCGAAGACGAGAGACTTATGATGGAAATTTTGCGTGGTTCACCTGCACTGTCGGCATTCCGTATCAATAAACTGCTGGCACGATTTCAGGCGGCCAACCTTCCGGTAAGCGCCATATATGCCGAGTATATTCATTTTGCCGATCTGAACGCTCCGCTGAGCGCTGACGATCGCGAGCGCCTGGCGCGACTGCTTCAGTATGGCCCGAGCTTAAGCAGCCATACCCCGACCGGTAAATTACTGCTCGTGACCCCTCGCCCTGGCACCATCTCTCCCTGGTCTTCTAAAGCTACCGATATCGCTCACAACTGCGGTCTGACTCAGGTCGTGCGCCTGGAGCGCGGCGTGGCGTATTACGTTGAAGCCTCAACCCTGACCGAAGCGCAGTGGACCGCGGTGGCGGCGGAACTGCACGACCGCATGATGGAGAGCGTCTTCGACGCCCTGGAAGCGGGCGAGACGCTGTTTGCCCATCATCAGCCGACGCCGGTCACCAGCGTTGACCTGCTGGGCGAAGGCCGTCAGGCGCTGATTGACGCCAACCTCCGTCTGGGGCTGGCGCTGGCAGATGACGAAATTGACTACCTGCAGGATGCGTTTACCCGTCTGGGCCGCAACCCGAACGATATTGAGCTGTATATGTTCGCCCAGGCGAACTCTGAGCATTGCCGCCACAAGATTTTCAACGCCGACTGGATCATCGACGGCGAACAGCAGCCGAAGTCGCTGTTCAAAATGATCAAAAACACCTTCGAAAAAACGCCGGACTACGTCCTGTCGGCCTATAAAGACAATGCCGCGGTGATGGAAGGGTCTGAAGTGGGGCGCTATTTTGCCGACCACCAGACCGGGCGCTACGACTTCCATCAGGAGCCGGCGCACATTCTGATGAAGGTGGAAACTCATAACCACCCGACGGCCATCTCTCCATGGCCGGGCGCGGCAACCGGCTCCGGCGGCGAAATCCGTGATGAAGGCGCCACCGGCCGCGGCGCGAAGCCGAAAGCGGGCCTGGTGGGCTTCTCGGTTTCCAACCTGCGTATTCCGGGCTTCGAGCAGCCGTGGGAAGAAGATTTCGGTAAACCGGACCGCATTGTCACGGCCCTGGACATCATGACCGAAGGCCCGCTGGGCGGCGCGGCGTTTAACAACGAGTTTGGTCGTCCGGCGCTGAACGGCTACTTCCGCACCTATGAAGAGAAAGTCACCAGTCACAATGGCGAAGAGCTGCGCGGCTACCACAAACCGATCATGCTGGCCGGCGGTATCGGCAACATCCGCGGCGAGCATGTGCAGAAGGGCGAGATTACCGTCGGGGCGAAGCTGATCGTGCTGGGCGGCCCGGCGATGAACATCGGCCTCGGCGGCGGCGCGGCGTCTTCTATGGCCTCCGGCCAGTCCGATGCCGACCTCGATTTCGCCTCCGTACAGCGTGACAACCCGGAAATGGAACGCCGCTGTCAGGAAGTGATCGACCGCTGCTGGCAGCTGGGCGACGCCAACCCGATCCTCTTTATCCACGACGTTGGCGCGGGCGGTCTCTCCAACGCCATGCCGGAGCTGGTGAGCGACGGCGGCCGCGGCGGTAAATTCCAGCTGCGCGATATTCTCAGCGATGAGCCAGGGATGAGCCCGCTGGAGATCTGGTGTAACGAATCGCAGGAGCGTTATGTTCTGGCGGTCGCCCCGGAGCACCTGCCGCTGTTCGACGAACTGTGTCGCCGCGAACGCGCGCCTTATGCCGTTATCGGCGAAGCTACCGCGGAGCAGCACCTGAGCCTGAGCGACAGCCACTTTAACGATCAGCCGATCGACCTGCCGCTGGACGTTCTGCTCGGCAAAACACCGAAAATGACCCGCGATGTGCAGACCCTGAAAGCCCAGGGCAGCGCGCTGGATCGTCAACCGATTACCCTTGCCGATGCGGTAAATCGTGTTCTGCACCTGCCGACGGTGGCCGAGAAAACCTTCCTCGTGACCATCGGCGACCGCACCGTGACCGGTATGGTCGCCCGCGACCAGATGGTCGGCCCGTGGCAGATCCCGGTGGCCAACTGCGCGGTGACCACCGCCAGCCTCGACAGCTACTACGGCGAAGCGATGGCGATGGGCGAGCGCGCCCCGGTTGCCCTGCTGGACTTCGCGGCCTCTGGCCGTCTGGCCGTCGGCGAAGCGCTGACCAACATCGCCGCCACGCAGATTGGCGAGCTGAATCGCGTGAAACTGTCAGCTAACTGGATGGCCGCCGCAGGTCACCCGGGCGAAGACGCTGGCCTGTATGAGGCGGTAAAAGCGGTAGGCGAAGAGCTGTGTCCGGCGCTGGGCCTGACCATTCCGGTCGGTAAAGACTCGATGTCGATGAAAACCCGCTGGCAGGAAGGCAGCGAGCAGCGCGAGATGACCTCCCCGCTGTCGCTGGTGATCTCCGCTTTCGCCCGTGTCGAAGATGTTCGTCATACCGTCACGCCGCAGCTTTCTACAGAAGATAACGCTCTGCTGCTGATCGACCTCGGTAAAGGGCACAACGCGCTGGGCGCGACGGCCCTGGCGCAGGTCTATCGCCAGCTCGGCGACAAGCCGGCTGACGTGCGCGATGTTGCCCAGCTGAAAGGCTTCTGGGACGCGATGCAGGCCCTGGTGGCGCAGCGTAAACTGCTGGCCTACCACGACCGCTCCGACGGCGGCCTGCTGGTGACTCTGGCGGAAATGGCCTTTACCGGCCACTGTGGCCTGGAAGCAGATATCGCCGCGCTGGGCGATGATCGTCTGGCCGCGCTGTTCAACGAAGAGCTGGGGGCGGTGATCCAGGTGCGCGCTGCAGACCGTGAGGCGGTGGAAGCCATTCTGGCGGTTAACGGCCTGGCAGACTGCGTGCATTACCTTGGTAAAGCGGTCGAGGGCGATCGCTTCGTGCTGACCGCCAACGGTCAGACGGTGTTTAGCGAGAGCCGCACTACGCTGCGCATGTGGTGGGCGGAAACCACCTGGCAGATGCAGCGTCTGCGCGACAACCCGGCCTGCGCCGATCAGGAGCACGAGGCGAAAGCCAATGACGCCGATCCGGGCCTCAATGTGAAGCTTTCGTTTGAGATTAATGACGACATTGCGGCGCCGTACATTGCCACCGGCGCGCGTCCGAAAGTGGCCGTCCTGCGCGAGCAGGGGGTGAACTCCCACGTTGAAATGGCGGCAGCCTTCCATCGCGCCGGCTTTGACGCCATCGACGTGCATATGAGCGACCTGCTGGCGGGCCGCACCGGTCTGGGGGATTTCCATGCCCTGGTGGCCTGCGGCGGCTTCTCCTATGGTGACGTGCTGGGCGCGGGTGAAGGCTGGGCGAAGTCGATTCTGTTCAACGAGCGCGTGCGCGATGAGTTCGCGACGTTCTTCCATCGTCCGCAGACGCTGGCGCTCGGCGTGTGCAACGGCTGTCAGATGATGTCCAACCTGCGCGAGCTGATCCCGGGCAGCGACCTGTGGCCGCGCTTTGTGCGTAACCAGTCTGACCGCTTCGAAGCGCGCTTTAGCCTGGTGGAAGTGACGCAAAGCCCATCCCTGCTGCTGGAAGGCATGGTTGGCTCACGGATGCCGATTGCGGTCTCCCACGGCGAAGGTCAGGTGGAAGTGCGCGACAGCGCGCATCTGGCCCAGCTGGAGAGCAAAGGTCTGGTGGCGCTGCGCTTCGTGGATAACTTTGGCAAAGTGACCGAAACCTATCCGGCGAACCCGAACGGTTCCCCGAACGGTATCACCGCGGTGACCAGCGAAAGCGGGCGCGCGACCATCATGATGCCGCACCCGGAACGCGTCTTCCGCACCGTAAGCAACTCCTGGCACCCGGAGAACTGGGGCGAGGACAGCCCGTGGATGCGTATCTTCCGTAACGCGCGTAAACAGCTGGGTTAACCTTCCGGCAGCGCCTCATGTGAATGTATCAGCCCCCTGCTCAGGCAGGGGGCTTTTTTTATCTGTGATGGCCGGCACGCCAGGGTGTCGGGAATTGCCGACAACCCTTATGTTATGGTGTCGTCAATAGGAGACACTTAACATATTGATTTTATTGAGCAGTGGTGCGGCGCCTGTTTAGTGTCGTCAATTAGCGACAATATGAATAAAAAATGTACGGTTCCGGTATGGCAATGATCGTGAGCTAATATCATATATATCAGCGTGTTAATAAAATGTTTTGAAAGGTGGCATAGTTCATGCATAATATTAACCAGTGGCTCATTCACCTTCTTATGTCAGCCCCTTCGGGACGCGCTACATAAACTTCGAATGACGCACAAACAGGTGCCTGCCGTCCAACTCCTGATAACAGCCTGGCTTTATCAGACATCGGGCGAAACGTCGAGTAAGGCACCGCCTCATTCCTGAACAAAGCCAGGCCTTGCGCCTGGCTTTGTTGTTTCTGCGGCGCAGTAACCAGCGGTAGCGCTTTTCTCCGGCGCGCTCCTCAGTTAGCATCGACCAGAGCTAATGATTGAGACAACATCCTTGAAGCGACTCTCTCTTTTTCCCCGTTCGCTGCGTCAACTGGTGACGCTCTCCTTTGTGCTGATCCTGCTGCCGCTGTTGGTGCTGGCGTGGCAGGCCTGGCAGAGCCTGAATGCCCTTAGCGCCCAGGCGGCGCATATTAACCGCACTACGCTGGTCGATGCCCGACGCAGCGAGGCGATGATCAATGCCGCGCTGGAAATGGAGCGCAGCTATCGCCAGTACTGCGTGCTGGACGATCCGACGCTGGCGCGGGTGTATCAGAATCAGCGACAGCGCTACAGCCAGATGCTGGATGCCCATGCCGGCGTGCTACCGGACGAGAAACTCTGGCAGGCGCTGCGTCAGGACGTCAGCGATCTGGCGCAGTTGCAGTGTAAAAATAGCGGCCCCGATGCCCAGGCGGCCGCCAGACTGGAAGTTTTCGCCGGCAATAACAGCGATATGGTGCAGGCGACCCGGGCGGTCGTCTATTCTCGTGGCCAACAGCTGCAGCAGGAGATTGCCGAACGCGGCCAGTTTTTCGGCTGGCAGGCGCTGGTGCTGTTTCTGCTGAGCCTGGCGCTGGTGCTGCTCTTCACCCGCATGATTATCGGCCCGGTGAAAGGCATCGAAAGAATGATCAATCAGCTGGGGGCAGGGAAGTCGCTGGACGACGCCGCATTGTTTACCGGCCCGCGCGAGCTGCGATCGGTGGGCAAGCGCATCATCTGGCTCAGTGAGCGCCTGGCGTGGCTGGAGTCGCAGCGGCATCAATTTCTTCGTCATCTGTCGCATGAGCTGAAAACCCCGCTGGCCAGTATGCGTGAAGGTACCGAGCTGTTGGCCGACCGGGTCGCCGGGCCACTGACCCCTGAGCAGCAGGAGATCGTCGAGATCCTCGACAGCAGTAGTCGTAACCTGCAAAAGCTGATTGAACAGTTGCTGGATTACAACCGAAAACAGGCCGACAGCCCGGTGGCTCGCGAAGCGGTGGATCTGGTGGACCTGGTGGAAAACGTCGTGGCGGCGCACAGCCTGCCCGCGCGGGCTAAACTGATGCATACTGAACTGACGCTGCAGGCGCGGCGTTGCCTGGCAGAGCCTGCACTATTGATAAGCGTAATGGATAATCTCTACTCCAATGCGGTGCACTATGGCGCTGAATCCGGTAACATCCGTATCCACAGCTACCGGCACGGAGAGCAGGTGCGTATTGATGTCGCCAACAGCGGCGAACCGATCCCGGCCGCGGAAAAGAATATGATTTTCGAGCCTTTTTACCAGGGGAGTCACCAGCGTAAAGGGGCCGTTAAGGGCAGTGGGCTGGGGTTGAGTATCGCCCGCGACTGCGTCCGGCAGATGCAAGGGGAGCTCAGCTTAGTTGACGCGCCCGCCGGGCAGGTCTGTTTTCGCATTACGCTTCCCTCAGCGCCGGAATAATCCAACTTATGAATCGATATCGGGGAACTATGTCCCAATTCCTGGCCTGGCGCCGTTCCCTTCGTGGATGGCTGCTTTCTGGCATTGCTTGTCTGACGCTGGCGGGGTGTTCCGCCGGCTTTTCACCGCATACTGCGGAAGGTACCGCCGCCTCCGGGCAGGCGCAGCATCAGGTGGCCGATTTTGTCGCGGTAGACTGCGCGGACATCTGGGCGCACAGCAGCGATGCCAGCGACAAAAATCCCCTCTACTGGCTGCGGGGCATTGACTGTGCCGATCGCCTCGCACCGGCGCAGGCGCGGGCGGAGGCGAAACGCCATACCGACGACAGCTGGCAGGACGCGTTCCGTCGCGGCATCCTGCTTGCTGATGCCAAAATTACTCCCGACGAGCGTCGCGACCTGGTGGCGCGTCTCGATACCTTCAGCCCGCAAATCGCCGTTCAGGTCCGCCCGCTGTATCAGCTCTGGCGCGACGGCCAGACCCGTCAGCTGCAGCTGGTGGAAGAGCGTGCCCGTTACGCGAAGCTTCAGCAGTCCAGCGATAGTGAACTGGAGACGCTGCGACAGCAGGAGCAGGCTTTGCGCGAACAGCTGGAGCTGACCACCCGTAAGCTGGAGAACCTGACGGATATCGAACGCCAGCTCTCCAGCCGCAAGCCGGGCGGCAACTTCGGCAGCGAAAAAGTGCCGGAGGTGATCCATGACGATCCGTAAACCGGCGCGTTTGCTGCTGGTGGATGACGATCCGGGACTGTTGAAGCTGCTGGGCATGCGCCTGGTCAGCGAAGGCTACAGCGTGGTCACCGCCGAGAGCGGGCCGGAAGCGCTGCGCGTGCTGGGGCGTGAGAAAGTGGATCTGGTGATTAGCGATCTGCGGATGGATGAAATGGATGGCCTGCAGTTGTTCAGCGAGATCCAGAAGGGGCTGCCCGGCATACCGGTGATTATTCTCACCGCCCATGGTTCGATTCCCGACGCCGTGGCCGCGACCCAGCAGGGGGTGTTCAGCTTCCTGACCAAGCCGGTCGATAAAGATGCCTTGTATAAAGCCATTGATGAGGCGCTGGAGCAGCGCTCGCCGGCCACCGACGAAGCCTGGCGCCAGGCGATTGTGACCCGCAGCCCGCTGATGCTGCGTCTGCTTGAGCAGGCCGGGATGGTGGCGCAATCGGATGTCAGCGTGCTGATTAACGGCCAGAGTGGGACCGGGAAGGAGATCGTCGCCCAGGCGATCCATAACGCCAGCCCGCGTCATGATAAACCGTTCGTGGCGATCAACTGCGGCGCGCTGCCGGAACAGCTGCTCGAATCCGAACTGTTTGGCCATGCGCGGGGCGCCTTTACCGGCGCGGTCAGTAACCGTGAAGGATTATTCCAGGCCGCTGAGGGCGGTACGCTGTTTCTCGACGAGATCGGTGATATGCCGGTTGCGCTGCAGGTGAAGCTGCTGCGCGTCCTGCAGGAGCGTAAGGTGCGTCCGCTGGGCAGCAACCGCGATATCGAGATCAACGTGCGGATCATCTCCGCCACCCATCGCGACCTGCCGAAGGCGATGGCCCGCGGCGAGTTCCGCGAAGATCTGTTTTACCGACTCAACGTGGTGAATCTGAAGATCCCACCGCTTTCCGAACGGGCTGAGGATATCCCGCTGCTGGCTAATCATTTGCTGCGCCAGTCCGCCGATCGCCATAAGCCGTTTGTCCGGGCGTTTTCCAGCGATGCGATGAAGCGGCTGATGGCCGCCAAGTGGCCGGGTAACGTGCGCCAGCTGGTGAACGTGATTGAGCAGTGTGTGGCCCTGACCTCGTCGCCGGTGATTGGCGACGCGCTGGTGGAGCAGGCGCTGGAAGGAGAGAATACCGCGCTGCCGACCTTCGTGGAGGCGCGCAATCAGTTTGAGCTGAACTACCTGCGCAAGCTGCTGCAAATTACTAAAGGCAATGTCACCCACGCCGCGCGGATGGCAGGGCGCAACCGCACCGAATTCTATAAACTGCTGTCGCGCCATGAGCTCGACGCCAACGACTTTAAAGAGTAGCTCCGCAGCATAGCGCAAGTTATGATACGGTAAGCAACCGGTTACGCGACTAAGACAGGAACACCATGAAAAAGATTGATGCGATTATTAAACCTTTCAAACTGGATGACGTGCGTGAAGCGCTGGCCGAAGTCGGCATCACCGGGATGACGGTGACGGAAGTGAAGGGCTTTGGCCGCCAGAAAGGTCATACCGAGCTGTACCGCGGCGCGGAGTACATGGTGGATTTTCTGCCAAAAGTAAAAATTGAAATCGTGGTGACCGACGATATCGTCGATACCTGTGTGGATACCATCATCCGTACGGCGCAGACCGGCAAGATTGGCGACGGCAAGATCTTTGTCTTCGACGTCGCGCGGGTCATTCGTATCCGTACTGGTGAAGAAGACGACGCGGCGATTTAATCCTCGCCGCTCGCTGCAGTATTGCCGGGTGAGGCTGCGCTTACCCGGCCTCCAAATCCCCGCGTCGTCGGGGCTTACAGGACCTTATGCGGGCCGAAACATTCGTAATGAATGTTGTCTTTATTAACCCCTAATTCTACCAGCTGCTTCGCTGCAAACTGCATAAACGCTACCGGGCCGCAGAGATAGAACTGCATCTGCGGGGCGCGAATATTGTCCGCCACTGCCGCTAAATCCATCAAACCTTCGCTATCAAAACGTCCAGTCTGACGGTCGGCTTCGCTCGGGTTGCGATACCACACGTGCGAGGTAAACGCCGGCAGCGCCGCGCCAAGCGCACTCACTTCATCGGCAAAGGCGTGAACGTCGCCATTTTCCGCCGCATGGAACCAGTTCACCTGACCCTGATGACCGCTCTTCGCCAGCGCATCCAGCATCGCCAGCATCGGCGTTTGCCCGACGCCCCCGGAGAGCAGGGTGACCGGCGTCTGTGGTTCAACGTTAAGGAAGAAGTCTCCCGCCGGGGCGGCTAAATAGACCACATCGCCTTCGCTGGCATGGTTATGCAGCCAGCTGGAAACCTGACCGCCGTCCTCACGTTTTACCGCGATGCGGTAGCCTTTGCCGTCTGCTTTGCGGGTTAAAGAGTATTGACGAATTTCCTGATAGTCGAAGCCTTCCGGTTTCAGCCAGATGGCCAGGTACTGCCCCGGCTGGTAATCGGCGACCGGCTGACCGTCGACTGGAGCCAACTCAAAGCTGGTGATGAGCTGGCTGCGCGGGGTTTTCTTCACGATGCGGAACGCGCGGGTCCCTTCCCAGCCGCCGGTTTTACTGGCGTTTTGCTGATAAATTTCTGCTTCGCGGCCGATAAAGACGTTCGCCAGCACGCCGTAAGCTTTTCCCCAGGCATCAAGCACGTCCTGACCCGGGCTGAACATTTCATCGAGGGTCGCCAGCAGATGGCTGCCAACGATGTTGTACTGCTCCGGTTTGATCTGGAAGCTGGTGTGTTTCTGGGCGATTTTTTCCACCGCCGGCAGCAGGGCGGGCAGGTTATCGATATTGCTGGCGTAGGCGGCAATGGCGTTGAATAACGCTTCGCGCTGATCGCCGTTGCGCTGGTTGCTCATGTTGAAAATCTCTTTGAGCTCCGGATTATGCGCGAACATACGATCGTAGAAATGGGCGGTGAGCTTTGGGCCGGTCTCTACCAGCAGGGGGATGGTGGCTTTGACCGTGGCGATGGTTTGAGCGTCGAGCATAGCGTGCTTCCTTGTGTGTTATCTTATTGATGTATTTTAAATGCATCTTATAGAAATAACCCTGCTATGTAAATGGTTCTTTAACACTTAACCCCGATGCCGTTACAACATGAAGAATTTGCATCACAAACCTGAAAAGAAATCCGTTGATAATGAGAGAGACGTTATTGCTCAAAGCCTTGTGTCATGCGGAGCCAATCGTTTGCGTAAAATCCTTTGTCAAGACCTGTTATCACAGAATGATTAGGTTATACTGTGGGCCGTTGTCCAATTGGACCGCCTTTTTAGGCCGAAATTTTATTGTTAGCTGAGTCAGGAGATGCGGATGTTAAAGCGTGAAATGAACATTGCCGATTATGATGCCGAACTGTGGCAGGCTATGGAGCAGGAAAAAGTACGTCAGGAAGAGCACATCGAACTGATCGCCTCCGAAAACTACACCAGTCCGCGCGTCATGCAGGCGCAGGGCTCTCAGCTGACCAACAAATATGCTGAAGGGTATCCGGGCAAGCGTTACTACGGCGGCTGTGAATATGTCGACGTGGTTGAGCAACTGGCTATCGACCGCGCGAAAGAACTGTTCGGCGCTGACTATGCTAACGTCCAGCCGCACTCCGGCTCTCAGGCTAACTTTGCGGTCTACACCGCGCTGCTGCAGCCGGGCGATACCGTGCTCGGTATGAACCTGGCGCAGGGCGGCCACCTGACTCACGGCTCTCCGGTGAACTTCTCCGGCAAACTGTACAACATCATCCCTTACGGTATTGATGAGTCCGGTAAAATTGACTATGACGACATGGCGAAGCAGGCTCAGGAACACAAACCGAAGATGATCATCGGTGGTTTCTCCGCTTACTCCGGTATCGTTGACTGGGCGAAAATGCGTGAAATCGCCGACAGCATCGGCGCTTACCTGTTCGTCGATATGGCGCACGTGGCTGGCCTGATTGCCGCGGGTGTGTATCCGAACCCGGTTCCGCATGCTCACGTTGTGACCACCACCACCCACAAAACCCTGGCGGGTCCGCGCGGCGGCCTGATCCTGGCGAAAGGCGGTAGCGAAGAGCTGTACAAAAAACTGAACTCTGCCGTGTTCCCAAGCGCGCAGGGCGGCCCGCTGATGCACGTTATCGCGGCGAAAGCGGTGGCGCTGAAAGAAGCGATGGAGCCAGAGTTTAAAGTTTACCAGCAGCAGGTTGCGAAAAACGCCAAAGCGATGGTGGAAGTGTTCCTGAACCGCGGCTACAAAGTGGTTTCTGGCGGTACTGAGAACCACCTGTTCCTGCTGGATCTGGTGGATAAAAACCTGACCGGTAAAGAAGCTGACGCCGCCCTGGGCCGCGCCAACATCACCGTGAACAAAAACAGCGTGCCGAACGATCCGAAGAGCCCGTTCGTGACTTCCGGTATCCGTATCGGTTCTCCGGCTGTGACTCGCCGCGGCTTCAAAGAAGCGGAAGTTAAAGAGCTGGCTGGCTGGATGTGTGACGTGCTGGACAATATCAATGACGAAGCGGTCATTGAACGTGTGAAAGGCAAAGTGCTGGATATCTGCGCCCGTTTCCCGGTTTATGCGTAAGCGTTAACGTTGCAATAAAAAAGGCCGCGATTGCGGCCTTTTTTGTGTCTGCCGATTAGCGGCGGTCGAGCGAAATCGCGCCGGGGCCGGTAATCGCCAGCAGCAGAAAAGCGCCGGCAATACTGACGTTTTTCCAGAAATTAATCATGTTCGGCAATACCGCATCGCCGGTCATATCCCAGTAATGATGGCCAATCACCGCCGTACCCAGCGTATAAAAAATAAAGATGACCGCCAGCGGGCGGGTGAAAAAGCCCAACACAATTAAGATCGCCGCAGGGACCTCCATTATCACAGCGATAATCGCCGCCAGCGTCGGCATCGGCGCGCCGGAGGCGGCCATGTACTGCACCGTACCGCCAAAGCCTAACAGTTTCGGATAACCAAAAAGGATAAACAGGACCACCACGGCGATGCGGGCGATGAGCAGCAGCAAGGAGCGGGAAGCGCCAAAATCAAAATAGCGGAGTGTGTTCATAATCAGCTCGTTATGAGAGAAGTGTGATCTAAACGTAATACACAAATTTGCCCGCCGCCATGGAGAGAAAATAATAATGTTGCGCTTCGTTTCATCAGGATTTGGCTGCGGGGTTGCTCGCACTTTGATGCCCGGTTATCGGATTTTATTTAATACAACCGGCGATAGGATGGTGCTCGCTCTGTGATGTGTGTCACGATTTAAAGACAAATGTACTCAACTTCCATATAGAGAGTGAGACACCGGTTTACTCAAGATGGGGTTTGTCGCCAGACTGTCGCCACCATTCGGGAGGAAATCATGGTCTTGCACTCCACGCGCTGGCTGGCGCTCAGTTATTTCACCTACTTTTTTAGCTACGGTATTTTTCTGCCCTTCTGGAGCGTCTGGCTGGCCGGAAACGGGCTGACTCCGGAAACCATCGGCCTGTTGCTTGGCGCCGGCCTGGTGGCCCGTTTTCTTGGGAGCCTGCTGATTGCCCCGCGGGTCAGCGATCCCTCCCGGCTCATTGCCGCGTTGCGCGTGCTGGCCCTGTTAACGTTGCTTTTCGCGCTGGCCTTCTGGGTCGGCAGTCACGTGGCATGGCTGCTGGCGGTCATCATCGGCTTCAACCTGTTCTTTTCGCCGCTGGTGCCGCTGACGGATGCCCTGGCCAATACCTGGCAAAAGCAGATCACCATGGACTATGGCCGGGTACGGCTATGGGGCTCCATTGCCTTTGTCATCGGTTCGGCGCTGACCGGCAAGCTGGTCAGTCTGTTTGACTACCGGGCGATCCTGCTGATGTTAAGCCTGGGTGTCGCCTCGATGCTGCTGGGTATGCTGCTTAAGCCGTCGGTGATGCCCCACGGGGAGTCGCGCCAGCAGCAGGGAGCAGGACTGACGGCCTGGCTGACGCTGGTACGCCAGAGCTGGCGCTTTCTCGCCTGCGTCTGTTTGCTACAGGGGGCGCACGCCGCCTACTACGGCTTTAGCGCCATCTACTGGCAGCAGGCCGGCTATTCTGCCTCGGCGGTCGGTTATCTGTGGTCGTTAGGCGTGGTGGCGGAAGTGGTGATCTTCGCGTTGAGTAAAAAGGTGTTCCGCCGCTTCAGCGCACGCGACCTGCTGCTGCTCTCCGCCGTCTGCGGGCTGATTCGCTGGGGACTGATGGGCTGGACCACGGCGCTGCCGGGACTCCTCCTTGCGCAGATCCTTCACTGTGGCACCTTCACGGTGTGTCACTTGGCGGCGATGCGCTATATCGCCGCCCGTCAGGGCAGCGAAGTGATCCGCCTGCAGGCCGTCTACTCCGCGGTGGCGATGGGCGGGAGTATTGCCATCATGACCGTCTTCGCCGGTTTCCTCTATCAGCACCTGCACCAGGGCGTGTTCTGGGTAATGGCCCTGCTGACGATCCCGGCGCTGATTATCCGGCCAAAAGCGGTGGCGGCCTAGTCCTCAAGCATCGCGCAGATATGCTGCTGTTGGCGTTCAGTGAAGCAGTTCTCCGCGTGGATCAGCGGCGGCGAAAACAGCGGTAGCGCCGTCGCATAAGGGGTGACGATAAGCGTCACCCCTTTGGGCGCACCTTCCTTCTGAAAGCGCTCTACGGTCTGGTATTTGATATTCAGCGGCAGCAGCGTGAGTTCGCGCAGCTGCTGTTCCAGAGCCTCTTCTATAGCCGGGTTGTCATCGGTTAGCAACAGCACCTGTTTTTCGTGCAGGTCGCTTTTCTGCATCAGCCAGGCGCCAAAGATCACCGCGATTAAGCCAGTCTCTTCCTCATTAAAACGGATGTGCCAGGCTTCCTCGAATTCGCTCAATGCCGCCTGGGTGGTACGCAGTAAGCGAGGATAGAGCCGGCTCACTTCCTCCGTGAGCGTGCTGTCGATGCCGATGGCAAACACGCTGCGGATCAACGCCTGCGATAAATGAATATAGAGTTGATCGCTGAGCCCCTGCTCATCACTGAAAGCCCTGCCGGCGAGGACCTGGAAGCGATGGATCAGGCCGGAGATAGCCAGTCGCAGGCGGCGATCGTGCGGGTGACCGTCGCGGACCGGGTCGGGGGTTTTGAGCAACATAAACAGTAGCGAGAGGAAGAAGGGCTCTCCAACATGCGGCGGAGCGCCGACCCGGCGCTGCCAGTGGCGGACAATCTCCTGCGCCAGGGTAAACTCGGCGGCGGTCTGGGCCCAACGCTGCTGTTCATCATTGAAGTCCGGAGAGTATCCCCGGTGATGCTCAAGCAGACAGTACTGCAGATATAAGCGCAGAAACTGCACGTCGCGGCAGTCAAACTGGCGATTGAGCGCCCGCGCGCAGCGGTTCACCAGCGCCTGCAGATTGGTATCATCGTATAAGGTACGGGCAATGCCTTCCTGTTTAAGCTGCGTTTTCAGGGCCGGGGTAAAATGATGATTGACGAACTGCGGGCAGAGGCGTAGCCCCCGCCGCAGCGCATGCAGCAGACATAAACGTTGGTCGAGCGCGGCGCCTTCAATCCGATAGCTGCCGTCCACCTCTGACCGGAGGGTCAAACGGTGGTAACGCTGAATTTCGCGTCCGGTCTCCTCAATATCCTGCCGGGCCGTGGTCTCATCAACGAGGTTGATCCTGCCAAGCCGTTCAGTCGTCACCGACTGTCCGGGCAGATAAAACATCAGGAGCACCTGGCTACGGCGCTGTGGACTGGAAAGCGCAGATGGTGGTTCAATGACGGTCATCATCTGGTAAGTTCCAGTTAGGGTTTTCGCTAAGAATAGACAATGGCAGAGGCGGGGGCAGGGCGAAACGCCCGCTTTAGCTCAGGATTGCTGGTGAAGTTCACAGAATTTTTCACGTGAGGAACAGATGAACAGAGTGAAACAATGCACCAGCGCGGCGTTTTTCATGGTTTTATCATTTTCAGCCGCCGCGCATCCGCATAGCTTCATTAGTTTGCAGAGCGAGCCGGTGGTTAAAGACGGTCTGCTGAGCGGGTTTAAAATGCGCTGGACCATGGATGAAATTACCTCATCGGATCTGCTCTATGACGCCGGTAACGCCAAACCGGGCAGCGAAGTATGGAAAAAGCTGGCGGCAGAGGTGATGGCCAACGTACTCGGCCAGCACTATTTCAGCGAGCTGTGGCACAACGGCCAGCGGGTGAAATTTGAAAATCGTCCCGACGGCTATGGCCTCGAGCGTGACGGACTGCAGGCGGTACTGACCTTTACGCTGCCGCTGGCGACGCCGCAACCCGTTGCCGGGCAGACGTTTACCTTTTCCACCTTCGACCCGACCTACTACGTCGACATGTTTTATGACAAGGATAGCGATTTTTCCCTGCCCGCCGCGCTGCGGGCCGCCTGTAAGGCAACGGTGATGACGCCAAAACCGAACGACAAAATGCTCTCGTACGCTCAGTCGCTGGATAAAGCGGATGCGCCGCCGGAGGATATGGCGCTGGGCAGCTATTTTGCCCAGAAGGTGACCCTGACATGTCAGTAATTTTCACCCCCCGCGCGCGATCCTCGCGCTGGAAAGCGCTGTGGCCGCTGGCGCTGTTGCTGGCTGTGAGCATCATCGGCGGCATTTGGCTATGGCGGGTGTGGCCGCAGGTGCTGATGCAGAGCGCGGTCTGGCAGCGCTCGTTGAATCTGGAACTCAGCCGCCTGCTGCAGGCGGTGGCGGAGAACCCGGCAGCGGCGGGCCTGTCGCTGCTCGGGTTCAGTTTCGTTTATGGTGTAGTGCATGCCTTAGGGCCTGGCCATGGCAAAATTGTCATTACTACCTGGCTCGCCACCCATCCCTCGAAGCTGAAATCAAGCATTAACCTGACGCTGGCCGCCTCTTTATTACAGGGGCTGGTGGCCATCGCGCTGGTGGTCGTGGTGCTGGCGCTGCTGCAGCTGCCGGCGCGCCAGCTGCATCTCAGCAGTTTCTGGCTGGAGAAGGGCAGCTATCTGCTGGTGGGCGCATTAGGCTTGCTGCTGTGCTGGCGGGCGTTAAAAAAGCTGCGTCTGCTGCTGAGCCGGCCAACGTTTACCGCTTTTACCCCACATCATGTTCATCACGAGCATTGCGGCTGCGGGCATCAGCATCTCCCGGCGCCGGATCAGCTTCAGAGCGGCGACGACTGGCGGGCACGCGCCGCGATCGTCCTGTCGATGGGCATGCGCCCCTGCTCGGGAGCGATCATGGTGCTGCTGTTCAGCAAGGTGATCGGGGTGTTCAGTTGGGGAATGGCGGCGGCGCTGGCGATGGCGGCGGGAACCTCGTTGACCATCACGGCGCTGGCGCTGCTGGTGCACAGTTTTCGCCAGCTGGCGGTGAAGTTGGGTCAGCATCAGGCGCCGCCGCTGTGGCGTCAGGTGGGCTGGCTGACGCTGGCGCTGGCCGGCGGCGTGATTTTGCTGGCGGCGGCAGGAGTGATGTGGTTCACCGCGGTCCCGGCCGGCGGTGGGATCCGCCCGTTTTAGTCAGACGCCGGGCGCAAATCCGAAAGTGGGCGCCTGTGCTTGCCGCTGGCGAAGCGATGCTCTAGTTTTCCGCTTTTCGGCGGATGACAAGGAGTCGCTATGGCCGCAAATATCGTTTCTTCCGCACCGAGCGGGCGGTTTTATTATGGCTGCGCCGGTGCCGCCGGGCTGCTGGCGGGCCTGGCGATCGTCTACTGGTTTCCGGCGCTGGCCAGCTGGTGGCCGTCAGATCTGGTGCGCGTCTACCACGCCATGTCGTATGTCATGGGATTCGGGGTGTCGCGTATCGGGGATATCCCGCTGGTGGCCTACGCCACCTTAACGCTGTCGGGTTTCGTCATGGCTTTTTGCCACCCCGGGCACAGTAAACTGCCCATTGTTGCCTGGGCTGTGCATAATCAGCCTTCGCTACGGGAGATGGTCGATTGGATCCTGCGCAGCTGGGTATTGCAGTTCGGTTTCCTGGTGATCATTTTCTGGCGTTTTGCTTTCATGGGGAAGCTGACCAGCTATCGGCTGATGCAGTTCGTGGGCATCTTTAACGACGTCTGCTATCTGGCCACGCTGGTGCTGGCTCGGATACTGCTGCGCGATAGCTGGCGAGACTTTCAAGGCGTTTCCGCTCCGGCAAGCAATATTCGCATTCCGCTGATCTTTGCCCTGAGCTTTTATCTGCCGTTTCAGCTGGTATGGATTTTACTCAGTGCGCAGCAGTTCGAGTTGCCGCTGTGGGGATGGCTGCTGCTGGTTCCGGCGATGGTCGGCGTGCTGTTAGCCCGCCTGGCGACAGTAGGAATAGCGTTGTGTTTCCGGCGCTGGCTGGGACCGCAGGGCTGCCTGCGCTGGCGCGGGCCGCTGGCCTTGTTTAGCGGCCTGACGGTACTGTGCATCGGCGGCAATGCGGTGATTCGCCAGATCCTCAACATGATAAAATGACATAAAAAAAGGAAGCCGCGGCTTCCTTTTTGACATCTGTAAGAGATTAACGCTTCAGCGCATCGCTCAGCTGCTCACGCATATTCGCCAGCATCGCTTTCACCACGCGCGGGTTACCGGCAACGATGTTGCCCGTCAGCAGGTAGTTATGGCCACCGGTGAAGTCGCAGACAATCGCGCCAGCTTCACGGGCGATCAGCTCGCCTGCGGCGAAATCCCAAGGCTTCAGGGCGATCTCAAAGTAACCGTCAACGCGGCCGGCGGCTACATAGGCCAGATCCAGCGCGGCAGAGCCGGTGCGACGGAAGTCGGCACATTCGGTAAACATGTTGCCGAGAATATTCATGTAAGTGGTGGCGTGCTGCTTCGCTTTGAACGGGAAGCCGGTCGCGATGATGGTGCCGTCGAGGTCGCGAGCGTTGCTGCCGCGCAGACGGTAGCCGTTCAGCTGCGCGCCCTGGCCGCGGGTCGCGGTAAACAGTTCGTTACGCATCGGATCGTAAACCACCGCGACTTCAGTACGACCTTTGATGCGTACGGCGATGGAAACAGAGAAGTGGGGCAGACGTTTAACGAAGTTGGTGGTGCCATCCAGTGGATCGATAACCCATTGAACATCCTGCTCTTCACCAGCGTGTTCACCGCTTTCTTCGGTGATAATGGTGTGCTGCGGGTAAGATTTGCGAATGGTTTCGATAATAATCGCTTCAGCGGCTTTATCGACGTTGGTCACAAAATCATTGCTGCCTTTCTGGCTGGTTTCTACGGTGTCTGGCGTTTCGTAGTGCTTGGCAATTAAATTACCCGCCTTGCGCGCGGCGCGCACGGCGATGTTCAGCATCGGATGCATCGGTCTCTCTCACTGGATGTTAAAGAACGGGAAAAAACGGCGCATATAATAACAGCGAAATCTGCTTATGTCTCCGTTTTATGGTAGCATGCCCGAATAATCTTTAGCCGAAGAACCATAATGCTGCAAAATATTCGAATCGTACTGGTAGAAACCTCCCACACCGGCAATATGGGCTCTGTAGCCCGCGCGATGAAAACCATGGGCTTAACTAACCTGTGGCTGGTCAACCCACTGGTCAAACCCGATTCACAGGCGATAGCCCTCGCCGCGGGCGCCAGCGATGTGATCGGCAACGCGCAGATCGTCGATACCCTTGATGAAGCCCTGGCGGGCTGCAGCCTGGTGGTGGGTACCAGCGCGCGCTCCCGCACACTGCCGTGGCCAATGCTCGATCCGCGCGAATGCGGCCTGAAAAGCGTCGCCGAGGGGCAGCATGCGCCGGTGGCGCTGGTCTTTGGCCGCGAACGCGTTGGCCTGACCAACGAAGAGCTGCAGAAGTGCCACTACCACGTGGCGATCGCCGCGAACCCGGAGTACAGCTCGTTGAACCTGGCGATGGCGGTGCAGGTTATCGCTTATGAAGTGCGGATGGCCTGGCTGGCGACGCAGGAGCAGGCGCAGCCTGCGGTTGACCATGAAGAGGCGCCGTACCCGCTGGTGGACGATCTGGAGCGTTTCTACGGCCATCTTGAGCAGACGCTGCTGGCGACGGGCTTCATCCGCCCGAATCATCCGGGGCAGGTGATGAACAAGCTGCGTCGTCTGTTCACCCGCGCGCGTCCGGAAAGCCAGGAGCTGAACATTCTGCGCGGCATGCTGGCGTCTATTGAGCAGCAGAATAAAGGTAAGTAAGCGCGTTAACGCCGGATGGCGCTTCGCTTATCCGGCCTACGAATCTACATCTCTGTTGTAGCCCGGGCGAGGCCTTTGGCCGACCCCGGGAGCGGCTCGAAATTAATAACGGCACGGAAAGCCAAATACCTGACTAAAACAGTCAAGTAAATAGTTGACCAAATTACTCGGGAATGTCAGACTTGGCCCTGCTATGCAATACCCATATTAATAAAAAGCCCGGCCAGGGGCGAGTTTGAGGTTAAGTAAGACATGAGACTGACATCTAAAGGGCGTTATGCCGTGACCGCGATGCTTGACGTTGCGCTCAACTCTGAAACGGGCCCGGTGCCGTTGGCAGATATTTCAGAGCGTCAGGGAATTTCGCTTTCCTATCTGGAACAGCTGTTCTCTCGCCTGCGTAAAAATGGCCTGGTTTCCAGCGTTCGTGGTCCAGGCGGTGGTTATCTGTTAGGTAAAGATGCCAGCAGCATCGCCGTCGGCGAAGTGATCAGCGCGGTAGACGAATCCGTTGACGCGACCCGTTGCCAGGGCAAAGGCGGCTGTCAGGGCGGCGATAAGTGCCTGACTCACGCGCTGTGGCGCGATTTGAGCGAACGCCTGACCGGCTTCCTGAACAATATCACCCTGGGTGAACTGGTGAATAACCAGGAGATCCTTGATGTGTCCGGCCGTCAGCATCAGCACGAAACCCAGCGCAATGCGCGCACCCAGGACGCGATCAACGTTAAGCTGCGCGCCTGAGTGACCCGTCCCGTTTCGGACTGCGGCTGACAGGGCGAGGCAGCACGAAACGGTCGGGACAACGATTATAAAGAGCTTTCAGAATCAGGCCGGGATGCGCCAGCATTCCGTGTACTCGGTCGTACATCAAGCCGGTTGCCTGATTCCTTGCATTGAGTGATGTACGGAGTTTAAGAGCAATGAAATTACCGATTTATCTCGATTACTCCGCAACCACGCCGGTGGACCCGCGTGTTGCCGAGAAAATGATGCAGTTCCTGACCATGGACGGGACCTTTGGTAACCCGGCCTCCCGTTCCCACCGTTTTGGCTGGCAGGCTGAAGAGGCGGTTGATATCGCCCGCAATCAGATTGCCGAGCTGGTCGGTGCCGACCCGCGCGAAATCGTCTTTACCTCTGGTGCGACTGAATCCGACAACCTGGCGATCAAGGGTGCAGCCAACTTTTATCAGAAAAAAGGCAAGCACATCATCACCAGCAAAACCGAGCATAAAGCGGTTCTGGATACCTGCCGTCAGCTGGAGCGTGAAGGCTTCGAGGTGACCTACCTGGCGCCGCAGCGCAACGGGATTATCGATCTCAAAGAGCTGGAAGCGGCGATGCGTGACGACACCATCCTGGTTTCCATCATGCATGTGAATAACGAAATCGGCGTGGTGCAGGATATCGCTACCATCGGCGAGATGTGTCGCGCCCGCGGTATCATTTACCACGTAGACGCCACCCAGAGCGTGGGCAAGCTGCCTATCGATCTGAGCCAGCTGAAGGTGGACCTGATGTCCTTCTCCGGCCATAAAATCTATGGTCCGAAAGGCATTGGCGCGCTGTACGTTCGCCGTAAACCGCGTATCCGTATCGAAGCGCAGATGCACGGCGGTGGCCACGAGCGCGGTATGCGTTCTGGTACTTTGCCTGTTCACCAGATCGTCGGCATGGGTGAAGCTTACCGTATCGCCAAAGAAGAGATGGAAAGCGAAATGGCGCGTCTGCGCACGCTGCGCAACCGTCTGTGGAACGGCGTGAAGGATATGGAAGAAGTTTATCTCAACGGCGACCTCGAGCAGGGCGCGCCGAACATTCTTAACGTCAGCTTCAACTACGTTGAAGGTGAGTCGCTGATTATGGCGCTGAAAGACCTGGCGGTTTCCTCCGGTTCAGCCTGTACTTCCGCGAGCCTTGAGCCATCCTACGTGCTGCGCGCGTTAGGCATGACTGATGAACTGGCGCACAGCTCTATTCGTTTCTCTTTAGGTCGTTTCACTACCGAAGAAGAGATTGACTACACCATCAAACTGGTTCGTAACTCCATCGGCCGTCTGCGCGATCTTTCTCCGCTGTGGGAAATGTTTAAGCAGGGCGTGGATTTGAACAGTATTGAATGGTCACATCACTAATTCGGCACCGATAAGGAGAATTCAACATGGCATACAGCGAAAAAGTTATCGATCATTACGAGAATCCGCGCAACGTCGGCTCTTTTGACAACAGCGACGAGAACGTCGGCAGCGGTATGGTCGGCGCGCCGGCCTGCGGCGACGTGATGAAGTTGCAGATTAAAGTCAACAATGAAGGTATCATTGAAGACGCGCGCTTCAAAACCTACGGCTGCGGTTCCGCCATCGCTTCCAGCTCCCTGGTCACCGAGTGGGTGAAGGGCAAATCCCTGGACGAAGCGCAGGCGATCAAGAACACCGATATCGCCGATGAACTGGAACTGCCGCCGGTGAAAATTCACTGCTCTATTCTGGCGGAAGACGCGATTAAAGCCGCGATTGCGGATTACAAAAGCAAACGTGAAGCAAAATAATTAGTTGAGGTTTTGTTATGTCGATTACTCTTAGCGACAGTGCTGCAGCGCGAGTCAATGCCTTTCTGGCGAACCGCGGTAAAGGGTTTGGCCTGCGCCTGGGCGTGAGAACCTCCGGCTGCTCGGGTATGGCCTATGTACTGGAGTTTGTTGACGAGCCGGCGGCAGAAGACACCGTGTTTGAAGACAAAGGCGTGAAGGTCGTGATCGACGGCAAAAGTCTGCAATTCCTCGACGGCACTCAGCTGGACTTCGTCAAAGAAGGTCTCAACGAAGGGTTCAAGTTCACCAACCCTAACGTCAAAGACGAGTGCGGCTGCGGCGAAAGCTTTAACGTATAATCGGTCATCCCCAACCCCACCGCGGTTACGCCGCGCGTGGGGTTTTCATTTAGATGCATGACCCTGAGGTTACTATGGACTATTTCACCCTCTTCGGGTTACCAGCCAGCTATACCCTCTCGCTTGAACAACTGGCTGTCCGGTATCAGGATCTGCAGCGCCAGTACCATCCGGATAAATTTGCCAGCGCGCCTGCTGCGGAACAGCTTGCGGCGGTTCAGCATTCCGCGACCATAAACCAGGCCTGGCAGACGCTGCGCCATCCGTTGACCCGGGCGGAATACCTCCTCTCGCTTCATGGCTTCGATCTGGCCAGCGAGCAGCATACCGTTCGCGATACCGCATTCCTGATGGAACAGCTGGAGCTACGCGAAGAGCTCGACGAGATCGGTAAGGCGAAAGACGATGCGCGGCTGGAAGCCTTTATCAAACGAGTGAAAGCGCTGTTTGATACCCGCCATCAACTGATGGTTGACCAATTGCATAATGAGAGCTGGGAGGCGGCGGCGGATACGGTACGTAAGCTCCGTTTTCTTGATAAACTGCGCAGCAGTGCTGAAGAACTCGAAGAAAAACTGCTCGATTTTTAATTTTCGGAAGCAATTATGGCCTTATTACAAATTAGTGAGCCCGGCCTGAGCGCCGCGCCGCACCAGCGTCGTCTGGCGGCCGGTATCGACCTGGGCACCACCAATTCTCTGGTGGCTACCGTGCGTAGCGGCCAGGCCGAAACCTTGCCCGACCATCAAGGCCGCTATCTGCTGCCGTCGGTGGTGAACTACCACGCTTCGGGGCTGACCGTCGGCTATGATGCCCGGCTTAACGCCGCCCAGGATCCTGCCAATACCATCAGCTCGGTGAAGCGAATGATGGGGCGCTCCCTCGCCGATATTCAAAACCGCTACCCGCATCTGCCGTATCAGCTGCAGGCCAGTGAAAACGGCCTGCCGATGATCCAGACCGCCGGCGGCCTGCTGAACCCGATTCGCGTCTCCGCCGACATCCTGAAAGCGCTGGCTGCCCGGGCAACCGAAGCGCTGGCTGGTGAACTCGACGGCGTGGTGATCACCGTTCCCGCTTATTTCGACGACGCTCAGCGTCAGGGGACCAAAGACGCGGCGCGTCTGGCGGGGCTGCACGTGCTGCGCCTGCTCAATGAGCCGACCGCGGCGGCTATCGCCTACGGCCTCGATTCCGGTCAGGAAGGGGTAATTGCGGTCTACGATCTCGGCGGCGGCACCTTTGATATTTCCATTCTGCGCTTAAGCCGCGGGGTGTTTGAAGTGCTGGCGACCGGCGGTGACTCGGCGCTCGGCGGCGATGATTTCGACCATCTGCTGGCCGACTATCTGCGCGAGCAGGCGGGCTTCAGCGACCGCAGCGATAACCGCCTGCAGCGTGAGCTGCTGGATGCCGCCATCGCGGCGAAAATCGCCCTCAGCGATGCCGAGGCAGCGCACGTCGAGGTCGGCGGCTGGCAGGGCGATATCACCCGCAGCCAGTTTAACGATCTGATTGCCCCGCTGGTAAAACGCACTTTACTGGCCTGCCGTCGCGCGCTGAAAGACGCCGGCGTTGAGGCGCAAGAGGTGCTGGAAGTGGTGATGGTCGGCGGTTCCACTCGCGTGCCGCTGGTGCGCGAACGCGTTGGCGAATTCTTTGGCCGCACCCCGCTGACCTCCATCGACCCGGACAAAGTCGTCGCCATCGGCGCGGCGATTCAGGCGGATATTCTGGTCGGCAACAAGCCGGACAGCGAACTGCTGCTGCTCGACGTTATCCCGCTGTCGTTAGGGCTGGAGACCATGGGTGGCCTGGTGGAGAAAGTGATCCCGCGTAATACCACCATTCCGGTGGCCCGCGCGCAGGAGTTTACTACCTTCAAAGATGGTCAGACGGCGATGTCCATTCATGTGATGCAGGGCGAGCGTGAGCTGGTGCAGGATTGCCGCTCGCTGGCGCGTTTTGCGCTGCGCGGGATCCCGGCGCTGCCAGCGGGCGGGGCGCATATTCGCGTCACCTTCCAGGTCGATGCCGACGGTCTGCTGAGCGTCACGGCGATGGAAAAATCGACCGGCGTGGAAGCCTCTATCCAGGTGAAACCGTCTTACGGTCTGACCGATGGCGAAATCGCCACCATGATTAAAGATTCGATGAGCTATGCCGAACAGGATGTCCAGGCGCGCATGCTGGCTGAACAGAAAGTGGAAGCCGCCCGCATCCTGGAGAGCCTGACAAGCGCGCTGGCCGCCGACGCCGCGCTGTTAAGCGCCGCGGAGCGTCAGGCTATCGATGCTGCTGCGGAGCAGGTACGCGCCGCGGCGGCAGGCGACGACGCCGACGCCATTAAAGAAGCGATTAAAAATATCGACACACAAACCCAGGAATTCGCCGCCCGCCGTATGGATCAGTCGGTCCGTATCGCGCTGAAAGGCCAATCCGTGGACGAGGTTTAAAATGCCAAAAATTGTATTTCTGCCCCACCAGGACCTGTGTCCGGATGGCATCGTTGTGGAAGCTGAGACTGGTGAAACTATTCTGGATGCGGCGCTGCGTAGCGGCATCGAGATTGAACACGCCTGCGAAAAATCCTGTGCCTGCACCACCTGCCACTGCATCGTGCGTGAAGGCTTTGACTCGCTGGCGGAAAGTACCGAAGATGAAGACGATATGCTGGATAAAGCCTGGGGACTGGAACCGGACAGCCGCCTGAGCTGTCAGGCGCGCGTCACCGACGAAGATCTGGTCGTTGAGATCCCGCGTTACACCATCAACCACGCACGCGAGCATTAATATGGCACTGAAATGGACCGACAGCCGTGAAATCGGCGAAGCGCTGTACGACACTTATCCGGATCTCGATCCGAAAACCGTTCGCTTTACCGACATGCATCAGTGGATTTGCGATCTGGAAGAGTTCGATGACGACCCAAACGCATCCAATGAAAAAATTCTCGAGGCGATTCTGTTAGTCTGGTTAGACGAAGCCGAATAATTTTCGCGTTATGATTTATGCGACGGTATTAAGTCGGATGAATCATCGAGCGAGAGAACATTACGGGCTGCCATACGGTGGCCCGTTTGCTAAGAAGGATAATGATAATGACCGAAGCCATGAAGATTACGCTTTCTACTCAGCCAGCCGATGCGCGCTGGGGAGAAAAGGCGTCTTACAGCATTAATAACGACGGCATCGCCCTGCATCTCAACGGCAAAGACGACCTGGGCCTGATTCAACGCGCGGCGCGTAAAATTGACGGTATGGGCATCAAACATGTCGCGTTAAGCGGCGAAGGCTGGGACACCGACCGCGCGTGGGCGTTCTGGGCGGGTTATAAAGGTCCGAAAGGCACCCGTAAAGTTGAATGGCCGACCCTGGACGATGCGCAGCGTAGCGAGCTGGACAACCGTCTGACCATTATTGACTGGGTGCGCGACACCATCAACGCGCCGGCGGAAGAGCTGGGCCCGGAGCAGCTGGCACAGCGCGCCGTGGACCTGCTGTGCAGCGTGGCGGGCGAGCAGATGAGCTATCGCATCACCAAAGGCGAAGATCTGCGTGAGCAGGGCTATCTCGGTCTGCACACCGTAGGCCGCGGCTCCGAGCGTCCGCCGGTCCTGCTGGCGCTGGATTATAACCCGACCGGCGATAAAGAAGCCCCGGTATACGCCTGCCTGGTGGGCAAAGGCATCACTTTTGATTCCGGCGGCTACAGCATCAAACAGAGCGCCTTTATGGATTCAATGAAATCCGATATGGGCGGCGCGGCGACCATCACCGGCGCGCTGGCTTTTGCCATTACCCGCGGGCTGAACAAGCGCGTGAAGCTCTACCTGTGCTGCGCCGACAACCTGATCAGCGGTAACGCCTTTAAACTCGGCGATATTATTCATTATCGTAACGGCAAAACCGTTGAAGTGATGAACACTGACGCCGAAGGCCGCCTGGTGCTGGCGGATGGCCTGATTGACGCTTCGGCGCAGAAGCCGGCGCTGATCATCGATGCCGCCACCCTGACCGGCGCGGCGAAAACCGCGTTGGGTAATGACTACCACGCGCTGTTCAGCTTTGACGATGCGCTGGCGAATCGCCTGCTGGCGAGCGCCCAGGCGGAAAACGAAGCCTTCTGGCGTCTGCCGCTGGCCGAGTTCCACCGCAACCAGCTGCCGTCGAACTTCGCTGAACTGAACAACACCGGCAGTGCCGCCTATCCGGCTGGCGCCAGTACCGCGGCGGGTTTCCTGTCCCACTTCGTGGAAAACTATCATCAGGGCTGGCTGCATATCGACTGTTCGGCAACCTACCGTAAATCTGCCGTTGAGCAGTGGTCGGCGGGCGCGACGGGTCTTGGCGTGCGTACCATTGCTAACCTGCTGACGGCTGAGTAACGGCCTTGCCGGGGGCGCTACGCTTACCCGGCCAGGAAAACCGTATGCCCGCGTGGACGAATGGCCGCCGGGCAATTCATTGTGAAGTAGCCAAACTATGTCTGATACGAAAAATGAATTAGAAACCCTGCTGGAAAAAGCGGCGACTGAGCCCGCCCACCGTCCGGCATTTTTCAGCGCGCTGCTGGAGGCGACCGTCTGGGTACCCGGCAGTGCAGCCGATGGTGAGCAGATTGTCGAAGACAGCGCGCTGGATCTGCAGCACTGGGAAAAAGATGGCGGCAGCTCGGTGATCCCGTTCTTTACCTCGCTGGAGGCGCTACAGCAGGCGGTGGAAGACGAACAGGCTTTCGTGATGATGCCGGCCCGTACGCTGATGGCGATGACGCTGGGCGAATCGCTGTTCCTCAACCCGAAGCTGCCGAGCGGCAAAGAGTTCACCCCGCGTGAAATCAGCCATCTGCTCGGGGAAGAGGGCAGCCCGCTCAGCACCCAGACGGTGCTGGAAGGGGGCGAAGCGCTGTTATTGTCTGAAGTCGCTGACCCGCCGGCGCAGATGGTCGATTCGCTGACCACGCTGTTCAAAACGCTGAAAACCGTCAAGCGGGCGTTCCTGTGCTCGATCAAAGAGCACGCCGACGCGCCCGCTAATCTGCTGATAGGTATTGAAGCGGAAGGGGATATCGAGTCCATTATTCAGACCACCGGCAGCGTGGCGACCGATACCCTGCCCGGCGATGAGCCGATCGATATTTGTCAGGTGGTGGAAGGCGAGAAGGGCATCAGCCACTTTATGATTGCCCATATCACACCGTTCTATGAAAAGCGCTGGGGCAGCTTCCTGCGCGATTTCAAACAAAACCGCATTATCTGACCGCGGGGGCGGCTGCCCCCGCTGTTTCTTTATGCTTCCAGTGTGAGGCCGAAAATCGGCTTTGCCAGGGTTAATGCAGCGCAGCAAAGATCCGCGGATAGGCTGACGCCATGTTATAGATAAGAAATCCCGTCACACACAGCGTGACAATGCCGTTGAAGAGCGCCATATCCCCACGCCATGCCCGACATCTCTCCTCGCCCAGCAAAGAACGTAGCGCTGCCACCAGCCCGCCGACCAGCATAAACGCCAGTAACACCCCTGCCATTTGCGCGATAACAATGTACCAGCCCAGCGGCGTATTCACGCCCCGGGCGCTCATCAGCGCGATCTGCGCCGGCAAAATCGTCTGAAACCCCAGAGTGAGTATCACGAGGAGGCGCAGGTCCGCCAGCTGAGCGTCGAACGTGCGGGCCAGACGTCGGGCGTCACGCAGGAGCAGCACCCCTGACGCCACCGCCGCGGCAACGCTGACGTGCTGGAGAATAAAAATATATAACGCCAGGGTCCCGGATCCGACCCGGGATAAAAAGAACAGATTGCAAAAGACGATAATCAGCAGGCCAAATTTTATGCCCCAGGCGCGGAGAACCTCGCCGGGCCAGCGCCGGCTTGACGCAGGGTTATGCATCATCCACGCGGCAAGGGTCGACTTACCGTAACCGGGCGCGAGCAGCACCATCAGAAAACCCAGCAGCGCTTGGTGACCATAGGTTATTAACGGGACCTCTTCCAGCGTGACCCCGAGAAAGCGGGTATAAACAGAAACCGGCACAGGCACCAGGCTTAACCATGTCCGGTTCCATTGCGGCCAAAAATAAAGAATGACTCCGCCCGCCAGCAGGCCAGCTATGCCTCCCAGCCAGGGACGGCGCGGTGAATCAGCAGAATGTGGGTTAGAGACTAATGCCATTTTCACTCCTTGTGGTGACATCAGATTGGGACGGACTGGATGCGCTATCAGTCCTGAGGAATTCCGTACCGGTGCTCTGCCTCCTCATCAGGCAAAGCGAATACGGCAGGTACAAACCCTGCGGCAGCACAGAGTAACCGGTTTAGCGAGAAGCAGAAGGAGGGGAGAGGGAAAATCAGAAATTATTTAGTGACCGCGGGACGGGAGGCCCGCGGTCACGCCGTGTTTACGGAGCGGCAGAGGCCGGTTCAATCGGCAGATCGCTCCGCGCGCCCCATTCGCTCCAGGAGCCGTCGTACAGGCAGACGCCGTTCACGCCAAGCGTGGTGAGCGCCAGCACGACCACCGCCGCCGTCACCCCCGATCCGCAGCTGGCGATGATTGGCCGTTCAAAATCGACACCCTGACGTAAAAAGATGTCGTTCAGCTCGTCGACGGTTTTCAGTTCGCCGTTAATCACCAGCTCCGTCCATGGCACGTTAAGCGCGCCGGGGATATGCCCGCGACGCAGGCCCGGGCGCGGTTCGTCGGCCTGGCCGTTAAACCGGGCCGCCGGACGCGCATCGACAATCTGCGCCGACCCTTCATGGCTGACCAGCAGGACGTCGGTCAGGCGCTTAATTTGTTGGGGATCGAAACGCACGTCGAATTCCCCTTCGGCCACCTCGGGCACGCCTTGCTCCAGCGGCAGTTCGTCACGTCGCCAGCCCTCCAGCCCACCGGCCAGAATGGACACCTTCTCCACGCCAAAGGTGCGCAGCATCCACCAGGCGCGAGGCGCGGAAAACAGATTGCCTTCGTCATAAACCACCAGGTGCTTATCGCTGCAGACGCCCAGCTCGCGCATGGCGACGGCAAATGCCTCGGCGCGCGGCATCATATGCGGCAGCGGGCTGGTGTGATCGGACAGCGCCTCAATATCGAAAAACAGCGCGTTCGGCACGTGGCCGGCGCGGTATTCCGCGGCCATATCGCGCAGGGCCTCCTGCCCGGCGGGCGCCATACGGGCGTCGATAATCTGGATCTCCGGGTCATCAATATGTTCTGCCAGCCAGTCGGCGGCGACAAAAAACGAGGTGGACATGGGTGCCTCCGTTTTACAATTCATGACTGAATTGTCGGCGTTTTATCTCACGCTGACAAGTTAAGGACGTCAGAGTGGGGACGACGTCACGGCACTTTTCTGATTAATCGGCAGAAACCCGCGTCATCACTGTTGAGAAGTGCCGCCTTAACGCATAATAAAAAGTGATAATTTGCATCAGGCCCACCGGCCGAGGGGTTAGAAGGATGAAACCATTTCGTTTAGCGGCGCTGTCACTGGCGCTCCTTACCGCATTTTCATTAACCGGGTGTGATGACAGCGGTGCGCCGCAGGCCACGGCCCCGGCGCCAGCTGCGGATAGCAACCCAGGCGCGACGGCAAAACCGGACCGCGCCCAGCTGGCGGCGCTGGCGGAAAAAAGCCAGGGCAAAGCGCTGACGCTGCTCGACGCCTCGGAGGTGCAACTGGATGGTGCCGCGACCCTGGTGCTGACGTTTTCCGTGCCGCTGCAGCCGGACCAGGATTTCTCCCGCAGCGTGCATCTGGTCGACAAGAAAAGCGGTAAGGTCGACGGTGCCTGGGAACTGGCGCCGAATCTGAAAGAGCTGCGTCTGCGTCACCTTGAGCCAAAGCGCGAGCTGATTGTCTCGGTCGACCCGACGCTGACCGCCCTGAACAAGGCCACGCTCGACAAACCGTTCGAGAAGACCCTGACCACCCGCGATATCGCACAGAGCGTTGGTTTCGCCAGCCGCGGCTCGCTGCTGCCGGGCAACGTGGTCGCCGGGCTGCCGGTGATGGCGCTGAACGTTGATAATGTCGACGTTAACTTCTTCCGTATTAAGCCGGAATCACTCTCCGCGTTTGTCAGCCAGTGGGAATACCGCAACTCGTTAAGCAACTGGGAGTCTGATGAGCTGCTGAAGATGGCGGATCTGGTCTATACCGGCCGCTTCGATCTCAACCCGGCACGCAATACCCGCGAAAAGCTGCTGCTGCCGCTGAACGATATCAAGCCGCTCCAGCAGCCGGGCGTCTACGTGGCGGTGATGAACCCGGCGGGCCATTATAGCTACAGCAACGCGGCGACGCTGTTTACCCTCAGCGATATCGGCGTCTCGGCGCATCGCTACCACAACCGGCTGGACGTCTTTACCCAGAGCCTGGAAAACGGCGCCGCCCAGTCTGGTATCGACGTCCAGCTGCTCAACGCCAAAGGGCAGACCCTGGCGGAGGCGAAAAGCGACAGCCAGGGCCACGTTACTCTGCAAACCGATAAAGAAGCCGCGCTGCTGCTGGCGCGTAAAGAGGGGCAGACGACGCTGCTCGATCTCAAGCTGCCGGCGCTGGATCTGGCGGAATTCTCTATCGCAGGGGCGCCCGGCTTTAGCAAACAGTTCTTTATGTTTGGCCCGCGCGATCTCTATCGGCCGGGCGAAACGGTGATCCTCAATGCGCTGTTGCGCGATAGCGACGGCAAGCCGCTGGCGGAGCAGCCGGTGAAGCTGGAGGTGGTTCAGCCGGACGGCCAGGTGATCCGTTCGGTGATGAGCAAACCGGTGAATGGTCTGTACCAGTTCACTTATCCGCTCGACAGCGGCGCGGCTACCGGCATGTGGCACATTCGCGCCAGCACCGGCGATAACCAGCCGCGCGAGTGGGACTTCCACGTCGAAGACTTTATGCCGGAACGCATGGCCCTGAACCTGACGCCGCAGGCCGCGCCAGTCGCGCCGGATGCCGACGTCACCTTTGGCGTCAGCGGCGCTTATCTCTACGGCGCGCCGGCCAGCGGCAACCAGCTGCAGGGCAAGCTGTTCCTGCGCCCGCTGCGCGACGCCGTCGCTGCGCTGCCGGGCTTCCAGTTCGGCGATATTGCGGAAGAAAACCTCTCCCGTAGTCTGGATGAAGTCCAGCTGACGCTGGACGAAAAAGGTCATGGCGAAGTGACCACCTCAAGCCAGTGGCAGGATAGCCATTCGCCGCTGCAGGTGGTGTTGCAGGCGAGCCTGCTGGAATCCGGGGGGCGCCCGGTGACCCGCACCGTACAGCAGCCGATCTGGCCTGCCGAGGCGCTGCCGGGGATCCGCCCGCAATTTACGCTGAAGGACGTTTACGATTACCGCACCGATACCACCGTGAAGCAGCCGGTGGTCGATGAGAACAGTAACGCCGCGTTTGATATCGTCTATGCCGACGCCAAAGGCGAGAAAAAAGCGGTCTCGGGCCTGCAGGTGCGGCTGATCCGCGAGCGCCGCGACTACTACTGGAACTGGTCCGACAGCGAAGGCTGGCAGTCGCAGTTCGATCAAAAAGATCTGCAGGAGGGCGAGGAGTCGCTGGATCTGCAGGCCGGACAAACCGGCAAAGTGAGCTTCCCGGTAGAGTGGGGCTCATATCGCCTGGAGGTGAAAGGGCCGGACGACGTGGTCAGCAGCGTGCGCTTCTGGGCCGGCTATAGCTGGCAGGATAACAGCGAAGGTACCGGCGCGGCGCGTCCTGACCGGGTCACCATGAAGCTGGATAAACCGAGTTATAAACCGGGCGACACCATCAAGCTGCATATTGCCGCCCCGGCGGCGGGTAAAGGCTACGCGATGGTGGAATCCAGCGAAGGGCCGCTGTGGTGGCAGGAAATTGACGTCCCGGCGGAGGGGATGGATCTGTCTATTCCGGTCGATAAAGCCTGGAACCGCCACGATCTCTACCTCAGCACGCTGGTGGTTCGCCCCGGCGATAAATCCCGCTCGGCGACGCCGAAACGCGCGGTCGGCCTGCTGCATCTGCCGCTGGGCGATGAAAACCGCCGCCTGACGCTGGCGCTGGAGGCCCCGGACAAAATGCGCCCCAACCAGCCGCTGACGGTGAAAGTGAAAGCCAGCGTCAAAGAGGGCGAGGCGCCGAAACAGGTCAACGTCCTGCTCTCGGCGGTGGATAGCGGGGTACTGAATATCACCGATTACGCTACCCCGGATCCGTGGAACGCCTTCTTTGGCCAGAAGCGTTACGGCGCAGATATCTATGACATCTACGGCCAGGTGATCGAAGGGCAGGGACGTGTGGCCAGCCTGCGCTTCGGCGGCGATGGCGACGAGTTAAAACGCGGCGGCAAACCGCCGGTCAACCACGTGACGATCGTCGCCCAGCAGGCGCAGCCGGTGGTATTGAACGATCAGGGCGAAGGTACGGTGACGTTACCCATTGGCGATTTTAACGGCGAGCTGCGGGTGATGGCCCAGGCGTGGACGGCGGATGACTTCGGCAGCAGCGAAGATAAAGTGGTGGTGGCCGCCCCGGTCATCGCCGAACTGAACACCCCGCGCTTCCTCGCCAGCGGCGATACCACACGGCTGGCGCTGGATCTCAGCAATCTGACCGATAAACCGCAAACCCTGCAGGTACATCTTACCGCCAGCGGGCTGGTGACCTTGACCGATGGCCAACTGCCACCGGTGCAACTGGCGCCGGGGGCGCGCAGCACGCTGTTTATACCGGTGAGCGCGCTGGCGGGATTCGGCGATGGTCAGGTCAATGCTACTATCAGCGGCCTGAGTCTGCCGGGAGAAACCTTCGCCCCGCTGCAGAAACAGTGGAGAATCGGCGTCCGTCCGGCGTTCCCGGCCCAGACTGTCAACAGCGGCGCGGTGCTACAGCCCGGCGAAAGCTGGCAGGCGCCGGCGGCGCAGAGCCAGGGGTTCGCCCCGCAAACGCTGCAGGGCCAACTGCTGCTCAGCGGGAAACCGCCGTTGAACCTTGCCCGCTATATCCGTGAGCTGAAAGCCTATCCTTACGGCTGCCTTGAGCAGACCGCCAGCGGCCTGTTCCCGTCGCTGTACACCAGCGCGGCGCAGCTAAAAGCGCTGGGCATCAGCGGCGATAGCGATGAAAAACGCCGCGCGGCAATCGATGTTGGTATCTCACGCCTGCTGCAGATGCAACTGGAAAACGGCGGCTTTGCGTTGTGGGATAAAGAGGGGCCGGAAGAGTACTGGCTGACCGCCTACGCCATGGACTTCCTCGTCCGCGCGGGCGAGCAGGGCTATAGCGTACCGGTCAACGCCATTAATAAAGGTAACGAACGCCTGCTGCGCTATCTGCAGGAGCCGGGGCTGATGACCGTGCGCTACAGCGATGACGCCCAGGCCAGCCGCTTTGCCGCCCAGGCATACGCCGCGCTGGTGCTGGCGCGTCAGCAAAAAGCCCCGCTCGGCGCCTTGCGTGAAATCTGGAGCCGTCACGACCAGGCGCGATCCGGCTTGCCGCTGCTGCAGCTCGGCATTGCGCTGAAAACCATGGGCGATGCGCCGCGCGGCGATGAGGCCATGAAGCTGGCGGTTGCCACCCCGCGCCAGGATGAGAATCGTTGGCTGGGCGATTACGGTAGCCCGCTTCGCGATGACGCCCTGAAGCTGGCGCTGCTGGAAGAGAACAAGCTGCTGCCGGAGGTGCAAAACACGCTGTTGAGCACGCTGTCGGAAGAGACCTACGGCCAGCGCTGGCTGTCGACCCAGGAAACCAACGCCCTGTTCCTTGCCGGACGTACGCTTGCCGACCTGCCGGGCAACTGGCAGGCGCAAACCTCGCTGCAGGCTGAGCCGCTGGCCGGCGACAAAGCGCAAACCCGTAACCTCGACGGCGATCGGCTGGCGACGCTGCAGGTGAGTAATACCGGCAGTCAGCCGCTGTGGCTGCGTCTCGACAGCAGCGGCTATCCGCAAAGCGCGCCACAGCCGGGCGGCAACGTGTTGGGGATTGAACGCGCTATTTTCGATACCCACGGCCAGCAGAAATCGCTGACCTCGTTGCGCAGCGGCGAACTGGTGCTGGTGAAGCTGGAGGTGACCGCCAAACGCAATGTGCCTGACGCGCTGGTGGTTGATCTGTTGCCTGCCGGTCTGGAGCTGGAAAACCAGAATCTGGCCAACAGCAGCGCCAGCCTGCAGGAGAATGGCGACGCGGTGCAAAATCTCCTTAACCAGATGCAGCAGGCGGATATTCAGCATATCGAGTTCCGTGACGACCGTTTCGTCGCCGCTGTCGCTGTCAATGAAGGCCAGCCGGTGACGCTGGTTTATCTGGCGCGGGCGGTGACGCCGGGTACTTATCAGGTCCCGCAGCCCCAGGTGGAATCGATGTATGTGCCGCAGTGGCGGGCGACCGGGGCGGCCAGCGGTCCGCTCACCGTGACGCCGTAAATGCGCGTATTGCCTCGGGTTAAACGCCGCTGGCGCTGGCTGGCGGCGTTTATTTTTCTGCTGTGGCTGGCGGTGCTGGCCGCCGATCGCCTGTGGCCGCTGCCGCTGCAGGACGTCACGCCTGCCCGCGTGGTGGTGGCGGAAGACGGCACGCCGCTCTGGCGCTTTGCCGATGCGCAGGGCGTCTGGCGTTATCCGGTGACTCTCGCCGACGTGTCGCCGCGCTATCTGCAGGCGCTCATCCAGTATGAAGACCGCTGGTTCTGGAAACATCCTGGGGTCAATCCCTTCGCGGTGCTGCGCGCCGCCTGGCAGGATTTAACCTCCGGGCGGGTCATTTCCGGCGGCAGCACGCTCACCATGCAGGTGGCGCGTCTGCTCGACCCTCATCCGCGCACCTTCGGCGGCAAGCTACGCCAGCTATGGCGGGCGCTGCAGCTGGAGTGGCATCTGTCAAAAAACGACATTCTTACCCTCTATCTGAACCGCGCGCCGTTTGGCGGCACCTTACAGGGGATCGGCGCGGCCAGCTGGGCTTATCTTGGCAAACCGCCCGCTCAGCTCAGCTACGGCGAGGCGGCGCTGCTGGCGGTGCTGCCCCAGGCGCCCAGTCGTTTGCGCCCGGACCGCTGGCCGCAGCGGGCCCAGGCGGCGCGCGATAAAGTCCTCACG
Source organism: Klebsiella sp. HMSC25G12 (assembly GCF_001807705.1). Taxonomy (NCBI): domain Bacteria; kingdom Pseudomonadati; phylum Pseudomonadota; class Gammaproteobacteria; order Enterobacterales; family Enterobacteriaceae; genus Klebsiella; species Klebsiella sp. HMSC25G12. The sequence continues at coordinate 62,960 of NZ_KV789897.1, forward strand.
CGCATGGTCAGCCAGGGCGTCTGGCCGCAACGGCCGGTACAGGAAGCGATGGAGGAACCTGTATGGCTATTCCCCCGGCAGATGCCGCAGCTGGCGCCGCTTTTTTCGCGCCGGGCGCTGGCGACCAGTCGCGACGAAAAGGTGACGACAACGCTCGATGCCGGGCTCCAGCGGCAGCTTGAGGATCTGGCGCTGAACTGGAAATCGCGCCTGCCGCCGCGCAGCTCACTGGCGATTGTTGTCGTCGATCACACGGATATGAAAGTCCGCGGCTGGGTGGGATCGGCGGATATCACCGACGACAGCCGCTTCGGCCATATTGATATGGTCTCGGCGGTGCGTTCGCCGGGATCGGTGCTGAAACCCTTTGTCTACGCGATGGCGATGGATGACGGGCTGATCCATCCGGCGTCGTTATTACAGGATGTTCCACGACGCTTTAGCGATTATCGTCCCGGCAATTTTGACAGCGGATTTCATGGCCCGGTGAGCGTCAGCGAGGCGCTGGTGCGCTCCCTGAATCTGCCGGCGGTGCAGGTGCTTGAAGCCTACGGGCCCAAACGTTTCGCGGCGAATTTACGCAACGCCGGGCTGCCCCTGACGCTGCCCGCGGGCGCAGAGCCGAACCTGTCGCTGATCCTCGGTGGGGCCGGGGCACGGCTGGAAGATATCGTCGCGGCGTACAGCGCCTTTGCCCGTCACGGCAAGGCGGCGTGGCTGCGCCTGAAGCCCGACGACCCGCTGGTGGAAAGATCGCTGATGTCACCCGGCGCGGCGTGGATTGTCCGGCGCATTTTGGCCGGCGAAGCGCAACCGGTTCCCGATGCCTCACTGCCGCAAGTGGTGCCGCTGGCGTGGAAAACCGGTACCAGCTATGGCTATCGCGATGCGTGGGCGGTCGGCCTCAATGCGCGATATCTGATAGGTATCTGGACCGGACGGCCCGACGGTACGCCGGTGGTGGGCCAGTTTGGCTTCGCCAGCGCCGTGCCGCTGTTAAACCAGGTCAATAATCTGTTGCTGGCGCGCCAGGCGATGAGCCGCGGCGGGCTGCCGGTCGACCCGCGCCCGCAAACGGTGAGCCGCGGGGCTATTTGCTGGCCAGGCGGGCAGGATCTACCGGCCGGTGACAGCAACTGCCGCCGGCGCTTAGCCAGCTGGCTGCTGGATGCCAGCCAGCCACCGACGCTGCTGCTGCCCGGGCAGGAGGGCGTGCGCGGGATCCGCTTCCCGGTGTGGCGCAACGCAGCAGGGGAAAGGGTGGCCGCGGATTGTCCGGGTGCGACTGAAGTCGTTATTGATGTCTGGCCGCTGCCGCTGGAACCGTGGCTGCCGGCCAGCGAGCGCCGTCGCGCGCGTCTGGGGCCGGTATCGAAAGTGTGCCCACCGTTGCAAACTCAGAATGCCGCGCCGCTGGTGTTGTCAGGTATTCGCGAAGGGGCGTTAATAAAACGTCTGCCGGGCGAGGCGCGGGTGATGTTACCCGTGCAAACCAGCGGTGGAGAAGGGCGGCGCTGGTGGTTTATCAACGGCCAGCCGTTAGATGCCACCGGTGCGACAACCACGCTAACGCTGGATAAGCCTGGCAAGTGGCAGCTGGTGGTCATGGATGAGGCTGGGCAAACGGCGGCCGCCAGTTTCACCCTGCAATAACCAGGGTAAATTTGTTGTTGGCGGTTTGTGTTTCCAATACTCATCTTATTTTAACAAAATGTTACCTTCATCCGTAGGCATCGCCGACGTTGCTCATTATAATGCGCGCCAGGCCATACGATCGTATGCGCAACAACAGAACATTTAATTAGAGGTAATCATGGCTATTGAACGTACTTTTTCCATCATCAAACCAAACGCGGTGGCAAAAAACGTTATTGGCAGCATCTTTTCTCGCTTTGAAGCTGCAGGGTTCAAAATCGTCGGCACCAAAATGCTGCATCTGACCGTTGAGCAGGCTCGCGGTTTCTATGCTGAGCACGAAGGTCGTCCGTTCTTCGATGGCCTGGTTGAATTCATGACCTCCGGCCCGATCGTGGTTTCCGTCCTGGAAGGCGAAAATGCAGTTCAGCGTCACCGTGACCTGCTGGGCGCCACCAACCCGGCGAACGCCCTGGCCGGTACCCTGCGCGCTGACTACGCTGATAGCTTCACTGAGAACGGCACCCATGGTTCCGATTCTGTAGAATCCGCTGCTCGCGAAATCGCGTTCTTCTTTGCTGAAGGCGAGGTTTGCCCGCGCACTCGCTAATCTCCTGCGTCTTTCACGCCACAGCATTGTTGGCTTCCTTCGCGCACCCCGGTCACATAGTTATCTATGCTCCCGGGGATTTGTGAACTCGCCGCCTCGCTGTGACCTGAAATACTTTGGAGATACAAACCTCGTCTTTTCGACCGTCGCGGCGTTGGCTGCGCGCGTTCACCCCGGTCACATAGTTATCTATGCTCCCGG
>NZ_KV789897.1:65425-168465 GCF_001807705.1 Klebsiella sp. HMSC25G12
CGGTCACATAGTTATCTATGCTCCCGGGGATTAATGAGAGGCTCCTGCCTCTCACTGGAGGCCAGCCTACGGCTGGTCAAATTCGTTCCCGACGAATTTGCCACTTGCTTGCCGCCTTGCGACAATCGAAAAGCCTTAGAGGATTGAGCAGTCAGTTACAGATTTTTTATCATTGCTTTGTGCAAACGTGGCAATGATGCGCCAGAATTTGTAGAATATAGCGCCCCTGGACGAGCAGTCGCTCTCCGGGGCGTTTCTTTTTCAACCCACCTGGGGCCATAACGTGTAATAACGAGGCCGGAAAACATTATGTCTGAACAAATTGTCACGCCTGATACCGCCGCTCTGACGGTGCCGAACAAAGATGCCAAAATCAACCTGCTGGATTTAAACCGTCAGCAGATGCGCGAGTTTTTTAAAAACATGGGCGAGAAGCCTTTCCGCGCCGATCAGGTGATGAAATGGATGTATCACTACTGCTGCGACGACTTTGATGAAATGACCGACATCAACAAAGTCCTGCGCGGCAAACTGAAAGAAGTCGCTGAGATCCGTGCCCCGGAAGTGGTGGAAGAGCAACGCTCAACCGACGGCACCATCAAATGGGCGATCGCCGTTGGCGATCAGCGCGTCGAGACCGTCTATATCCCGGAAGAAGACCGCGCCACCCTGTGCGTCTCTTCACAGGTAGGCTGCGCGCTGGAATGTAAATTCTGCTCCACCGCCCAGCAGGGCTTTAACCGCAACCTGCGGGTGTCCGAAATTATCGGCCAGGTCTGGCGCGCGGCGAAAATCGTCGGCGCGGTGAAGACCACCGGCGTGCGTCCGATCACCAACGTGGTAATGATGGGCATGGGTGAGCCGCTGCTGAACCTTAACAACGTCGTCCCGGCGATGGAAATCATGCTGGATGACTTCGGTTTTGGTCTCTCCAAACGTCGCGTCACCCTGTCGACGTCAGGCGTGGTGCCGGCGCTGGATAAGCTCGGCGATATGATCGACGTTGCGCTGGCGATTTCCCTGCACGCGCCGAACGACACCATTCGTGACGAAATCGTCCCGATCAACAAAAAATACAACATCGAGACCTTCCTCAACTCGGTGCGTGGTTATATTTCGAAGTCCAACGCCAACCAGGGCCGGGTGACCATCGAGTACGTCATGCTGGATCACGTCAACGACGGTACCGAGCATGCCCACGAGCTGGCGGCGCTGCTGAAAGACACCCCGTGCAAGATCAACCTGATCCCATGGAACCCCTTCCCGGGGGCGCCTTACGGCCGTAGCTCCAACAGCCGCATCGACCGTTTCTCCAAGGTCCTGATGGAGTATGGATTTACGACCATCGTGCGTAAAACCCGCGGTGACGATATTGATGCCGCCTGCGGCCAGTTGGCGGGCGATGTTATTGACCGTACCAAGCGCACGCTGCGTAAGCGGATGCAGGGTGAAGCGATTGACGTAAAAGCGGTCTGACAAATGATGACCCGTGCAGCACAGGCGGCGCGGGTCATATTTATGACCAATAACCAGGCGAAATACGCTGATTCAGTTAATAATTACGGTGCGTTTTTGTCGACTTTGAGGCAGTATGTAGCGGCACAACAACCGCTTAGCATTCAATTTTGATTCGTCTCTGTGATCGCGCGCCTGACAGTCCTATACTGTGAGGCTGACGTACCACAGATGTCTCGCGGCGCCGGCGTTTTCCCGCGCTGAACTTTAAATTTCACGTACCAGTAGTTGTAGCGAATGAATACTGAAGCCACTCAAGATCATCAAGAAGCAAACACCACGGGCGCGCGTTTGCGTCACGCCCGCGAACAACTCGGACTTAGCCAGCAAGCGGTGGCCGAACGCTTATGCCTGAAGGTGTCCACGGTTCGTGATATTGAAGACGATAAGGCACCTGCCGACCTCGCCTCCACCTTCCTGCGCGGTTACATCCGCTCCTACGCTCGCCTCGTACATATCCCTGAAGAAGAACTGCTGCCGATGATGGCCAAGCAAGCACCTATCCGTGCGGCAAAGGTCGCGCCAATGCAGAGCTTCTCTTTAGGCAAGCGTCGCAAAAAGCGCGATGGCTGGCTGATGAGCTTTACCTGGCTGGTGCTGTTTGTGGTTATCGGCCTGAGCGGTGCCTGGTGGTGGCAAGACCATAAGGCGCAGCAGGAAGAGATCTCGACCATGGCCGATCAGTCTTCCGCTGAGCTGAACGGCGGTGACGCCAACAGCCAGAACGTGCCGCTGGATACCAGCGCGCCGGTAGACTCAGGCACCGATAGCGCCGCGAACAGCGCGCCAACCGATACCGCCAGCGCACCGACCACCAGCGCCCCGGCTCAGACGCCAGCGGACAATAACGCGGTCGTGGCACCTTCTCAGGCTAATGTCGATACCGCCGGAACGGCCCCGACGACCCCGGCAACGCCGGCCTCGCCGTTACCGACCGATCAGGCGAACGTCACGACCCCAGCGGCGTCGGCACAGGATCTGGTGATGAACTTTTCCGCCGACTGCTGGCTGGAAGTGAGCGATGCCACCGGTAAAAAACTGTTCAGCGGCCTGCAGCGTAAAGGCGGCAATCTGAACCTGAGCGGTCAGGCGCCGTATAAACTGAAAATTGGCGCCCCGGCAGCGGTACAGATCCAGTTCCTCGGCAAGCCAGTCGATTTGAGTCGTTTTATCAGAACTAACCAGGTTGCGCGTCTGACCCTCAATGCCGAACAATCACCGGCGCAGTAACAGACGGGTAACGCGGGAGATTTTTCATGCATAACCAGGCTCCGATTCAACGTAGAAAATCTAAACGTATTTACGTTGGTAATGTGCCAATTGGCGATGGGGCCCCCATCGCCGTCCAGTCAATGACCAATACGCGCACCACCGATGTGGCCGCGACGGTAAGCCAAATCAAAGCGTTAGAGCGCGTCGGCGCGGACATCGTCCGCGTCTCTGTTCCGACGATGGATGCCGCCGAAGCGTTCAAACTGATCAAACAGCAGGTCAACGTCCCGCTGGTCGCCGATATCCATTTTGACTACCGTATCGCGCTGAAAGTCGCCGAATACGGTGTTGACTGCCTGCGTATCAACCCGGGCAACATCGGCAACGAAGAGCGCATTCGCACGGTTGTGGACTGCGCACGCGATAAAAACATTCCTATCCGCATCGGCGTCAACGCCGGCTCGCTGGAAAAAGATCTGCAGGAAAAATATGGCGAGCCGACGCCGCAGGCGCTGCTCGAATCTGCTATGCGCCACGTCGATCATCTCGATCGCCTCAACTTCGATCAGTTTAAAGTCAGCGTTAAAGCCTCCGACGTCTTCCTGGCGGTAGAGTCTTATCGCCTGCTGGCGAAACAGATCGATCAGCCGCTGCATCTCGGGATCACCGAAGCGGGTGGGGCACGCAGCGGCGCGGTGAAGTCCGCGATCGGCCTGGGCCTGCTGTTATCCGAGGGGATCGGCGATACGCTGCGCGTCTCGCTGGCGGCGGATCCGGTGGAAGAGATCAAGGTCGGCTTCGATATCCTCAAGTCCCTGCGCATTCGTGCTCGCGGCATTAACTTCATTGCCTGTCCAACCTGCTCGCGTCAGGAGTTTGACGTTATCGGTACGGTCAACGCCCTGGAGCAGCGTCTGGAAGATATCATCACCCCGATGGATGTTTCGATCATCGGCTGCGTGGTGAATGGTCCGGGCGAAGCGCTGGTCTCCACCCTCGGCGTGACCGGCGGCAACAAGAAAAGCGGTCTGTATGAAGACGGCGTGCGTAAAGATCGACTGGACAACGACGACATGATCGACCAGCTGGAAGCGCGTATTCGTGCCAAAGCCTCGATGCTCGATGAAGCCCGTCGTATTGACGTTCAACAGCTTGAAGCAAAATAACGTGTTGGGAAGCGATACGCTTCCCGTGTATGATTGAACCTGCGGGCGCAAGGCGCCGGGGTTCATTTTTGTATATATAAAGAGAATAAACGTGGCAAAGAACATTCAAGCCATCCGTGGCATGAACGATTATCTGCCGGGCGAAACCGCTCTCTGGCAGCGCATTGAAGGCTCACTGAAGCAGGTGCTCGGTAGCTACGGTTACAGCGAAATCCGTTTGCCGATTGTAGAGCAGACCCCGTTATTCAAACGCGCGATCGGCGAAGTGACCGACGTGGTTGAAAAAGAGATGTACACCTTTGAGGACCGCAACGGCGACAGCCTGACGCTGCGTCCGGAAGGGACGGCGGGCTGCGTACGTGCCGGCATCGAACATGGTCTGCTGTACAATCAAGAACAGCGTCTGTGGTACGTCGGGCCAATGTTCCGCCACGAGCGTCCGCAGAAAGGTCGCTACCGCCAGTTCCATCAGATTGGCGCCGAAGTGTTTGGCCTGCAGGGCCCGGACATCGATGCCGAGCTGATTATGCTGACCGCGCGCTGGTGGCGTGAGCTGGGCATCTCCGATCACGTCAGCCTTGAGCTGAACTCCATCGGTTCGCTGGAAGCGCGTGCCAACTACCGCGACGCGCTGGTAGCTTACCTGGAGCAGTTTACCGATAAACTGGATGAAGACAGCAAACGCCGGATGTACACCAACCCGCTGCGGGTGCTGGACTCCAAGAACCCGGACGTGCAGGCGCTGCTGAACGACGCGCCGGCGCTCGGCGACTACCTCGACGAAGAGTCGAAAACCCACTTTGCCGGCCTGTGCGCGCTGCTCGACGATGCCGGGATCCGCTACACCGTCAACCAGCGTCTGGTACGCGGCCTCGACTACTATAACCGTACCGTGTTCGAGTGGGTAACCACCAGCCTCGGTTCCCAGGGCACTGTCTGCGCCGGCGGCCGCTACGACGGTCTGGTTGAGCAGCTTGGCGGTCGTGCCACCCCGGGCGTGGGTTTTGCTATGGGGCTGGAACGTCTTGTTTTACTGGTCCAGGCAGTGAATCCGGAATTTAAAGCCGATCCTGTTGTCGATATATACCTGGTAGCCTCCGGGGCCGATACTCAGTCTGCTGCAATGCGTCTGGCTGAGCAGGTTCGCGATGCGCTGCCCGGCGTGAAGCTGATGACCAACCACGGCGGCGGCAACTTTAAGAAGCAGTTTGCCCGCGCCGATAAGTGGGGCGCCCGTATCGCCCTGGTGGTCGGTGAGTCAGAGATCGCTGACGGAAACGTGGTAGTGAAGGATTTACGCTCAGGTGAGCAAACTACCGTAACGCAGGAGAGCGTTGCCGCGCATTTGCGCACACTTCTGGGTTAATCTCCCGGGAATTATTAGTCAGGAGAAGGACTGCGTGGAAACTTTTAACAACGAGAACGATCAGGTCGATGCGCTGAAGCGCTTCTTTGCCGAAAACGGCAAAGCGCTGGCGGTCGGGGTGATTTTAGGGATTGGCGCGCTGGTTGGCTGGCGCTACTGGACCTCCCATCAGCAGGATACGGCCAGAGACGCGTCTCTGGCTTACGAACAGGCGACTTCCGCGCTGAAATCGAATACGCCAGAAGTACTGTCAGGGGCGGAGAAATTCGCGGCTGACAATAAAAATACCTACGGCGCCTTCGCCTCTCTCGAGCTGGCACAGCATTTTGTTGAACAGAACGATCTGCCTAACGCTGAAAAGCAGCTGCAGCAGGGGCTGGCGGCCGCGTCTGATGATAACCTGAAATCGGTTATCAGCATGCGTCTTGCCCGCGTTCAGCTGCAGATGAAACAGGCTGATGCGGCGCTGAAAACCCTCGACAGCATCAAAGGTGAGGGCTGGACCGCCATTGTGGCCGATTTGCGCGGCGAAATTCTGTTGAGCAAAGGCGATAAGCAAGGGGCCCGTGCGGCGTGGGAAGCTGGCGTGAAAAGCGATGCTTCTCCTGCGCTCAGCGAAATGATGCGTATGAAAATGAATAATTTGTCCATCTGAGAGGGACTCGATGCAATTGCGTAAATTACTTTTGCCAGGGCTGCTTTCCGTTACCTTGCTGAGCGGGTGTTCGCTGTTTAATAGCGAAGAAGATGTGGTGAAAATGTCACCGCTGCCGACGGTAGAAAACCAGTTTACGCCGTCCACGTCCTGGAGCACCTCGGTTGGCGATGGTATCGGCGAATTTTACTCTAACCTTCATCCGGCCTTCGCCGACGGCGTAGTGTATGCTGCTGACCGTAAAGGCACCGTCAAAGCGCTGAACGCGGACGACGGCAAAGAGGTGTGGTCTGTGAACCTGGCGGAGAAAGATGGCTGGTTCTCGCGCGTGCCAGCGCTGCTTTCCGGCGGTGTGACCGTCTCTGGCGGCCATGTTTATATTGGCAGTGAGAAAGCGCAGCTGTATGCGCTGAATACCAGCGATGGTACCGTTGCCTGGCAAACCCGCGTTGCTGGCGAGGCGCTGTCGCGTCCGGTGGTGAGCGATGGCATGGTGCTGGTGCATACCAGTAACGGCCAGCTGCAGGCGTTGAATGAGACCGATGGTGCCGTGAAGTGGACCGTTAACCTCGATATGCCGGCACTCTCCCTGCGCGGCGAGTCTGCGCCTGCGACCGCTTATGGCGCGGCGATCGTCGGCGGCGACAACGGCCGCGTCAGTGCAGTATTGATGCAGCAGGGGCAGATGATTTGGCAGCAGCGTATTTCTACGGCCACCGGCCCGACGGAAATTGACCGCCTGAACGATGTCGACACGACGCCGATCATCGTTAACGGTGTGGTTTATGCGCTGGCTTATAACGGTAACCTGACCGCGCTGGACCTGCGTAGCGGCCAGATTATGTGGAAACGCGAGCTGGGTTCGGTGAATGATTTCATCGTCGATGGTAACCGTATCTACCTGGTTGACCAGAACGATCGCCTGCTGGCACTGACCACCGATGGTGGTGTGACCCTGTGGACGCAAAGCGATCTGCTGCACCGTTTGCTGACCGCGCCGGTGTTGTATAATGGCAATCTGGTCGTCGGTGATAGCGAAGGCTACATGCACTGGGTGAATCCGGAAGATGGCCATTTTGTGGCACAGCAGAAAGTCGATAGTTCCGGCTTCCTGACCGATCCGGTGGTTGCAGATGGTCGACTGCTGATCCAGGCGAAAGACGGTACGCTGTACGCGATTACGCGTTAATTACCGCTGTCGTGAATGATTAAGAAACGGCCCCTGGCAGACAGGGGCCGTTTTGACTTTTTTAAAAACGTCGTTAAGACGATGTTGCTTAGTGATTGTATGAGGCATTTAACATGATACCTGTGGTCGCGCTTGTCGGGCGCCCTAACGTTGGAAAATCCACGCTCTTTAACCGCCTGACGCGCACTCGTGATGCGCTGGTTGCGGATTTCCCGGGGCTGACTCGTGACCGTAAGTACGGTCGGGCCGAAGTCGAAGGCCGCGAATTCATCTGTATCGATACCGGTGGTATTGATGGTACGGAAGAGGGCGTGGAAACCCGGATGGCGGAGCAGTCGCTGTTGGCTATCGAAGAGGCCGATGTGGTGCTGTTTATGGTCGATGCGCGCGCAGGCCTGATGCCGGCGGACATCGCCATCGCTAAACATCTGCGCTCTCGTGAAAAGCCCACCTTCCTGGTGGCCAATAAAACCGACGGCATCGATGTCGACCAGGCGATGGCGGACTTCTGGTCCTTAGGCCTGGGTGATATCTATCCTATCGCTGCTTCGCACGGCCGCGGCGTGACCAGCCTGCTGGAGCAGGCCCTGCTGCCATGGGTGGATGAGATCAGCCCGCAGGAAGAGGTGGATGAAGACGCCGAATACTGGGCAAAATTCGAAGCCGAGCAGAATGGTGAAGCGGAAGAAGAGCCGGAGGACGACTTCAATCCGCAGGATCTGCCGATCAAGCTGGCGATTGTTGGACGCCCTAACGTCGGTAAATCAACCCTCACCAACCGCATCCTCGGTGAAGATCGCGTGGTAGTTTACGATATGCCGGGCACCACCCGCGACAGTATTTACATCCCGATGCAGCGTGACGAGCGTGAATATGTGCTCATCGATACCGCCGGGGTACGTAAGCGCGGGAAAATCACCGACGTCGTGGAAAAGTTCTCGGTGATCAAAACGCTGCAGGCGATTGAAGACGCCAACGTCGTGCTGCTGGTGATCGATGCTCGCGAAGGGATCTCCGATCAGGACCTCTCGCTGCTGGGCTTTATCCTCAACAGCGGTCGTTCGCTGGTGATCGTTGTCAACAAGTGGGATGGCCTGAGTCAGGAAGTGAAGGAGCAGGTGAAGGAGACCCTCGACTATCGTCTGGGCTTTATCGACTTTGCCCGGGTGCACTTCATCTCCGCCCTGCACGGTAGCGGCGTCGGCAACCTGTTTGAATCGGTACGCGAAGCCTATGACAGCGCCACCCGCCGCGTAAGCACCGCGATGCTGACCCGGATCATGAACATGGCGGCGGAAGATCATCAGCCACCGCTGGTGCGTGGCCGTCGCGTGAAGCTGAAATATGCCCACGCCGGGGGCTACAACCCGCCTATCGTGGTGATCCACGGTAACCAGGTGAAGGATCTGCCGGATTCCTACAAGCGCTACCTGATGAACTACTTCCGTAAATCCCTGGACGTGATGGGTACGCCAATCCGGATCCAGTTCAAGGAAGGGGAAAACCCGTTCGCCAACAAGCGCAACACCCTGACGCCGAACCAGATGCGTAAACGTAAGCGCTTGATCAAGCACATCAAGAAAAGCAAATAATCATCAAACCCGCTTCGGCGGGTTTTTTGTGGCCGCCATGCCGGTAAATGTCAAAACCTTCCGCCATAATCCCGCGATACTTCGCGGGGAACAGAGCGGCTCAAAGGTGGACTTACTATGCAGATTGGTTTTATCGGCCTCGGCGCGGTGGTGGAAACCGCCTATTTACCGGCGCTGCGTCGCCTGGGAAACGTCATCGACCGCTGCCATGGCTATGATCTGGACAGCAGCAGAGCGCTGCCGGGGATCCAGCGCTGTAATTCGCTGTCGGCACTGCTGGCCGAACCTCTGGATACGCTCTTCATTACCACCTCATCACTTCAGCATCTGCCCGTGCTGGAGAGAGCGTTAGCCAGCGGCATTTCCCGCATCGTGGTGGAAAAGCCGATCGTGGCCAACCTTGAGCAGGCCGCCCGACTGCGGGCGCTGCTGGCACCGCCTGAGCAGGCCGCGCGGGTGCTGGCTCTTGACCACTGGATGGCGCGAGGCGTTGCGCTGAACGCTCCTGGCCCACGGTGGCGGGCGGAAGGGGAGGCCAGCCGCCAGCCGCCGCCGCACCTGTCAGCGCAGGATATCGTCTGGCTCGAAGGCTATTTACAGGAGCCAAGCGGCTTTAACGCTGCCGGAGAGCCGGTCGCGCTCAATTTTGCCACCGGGGAGCTGGATACCCGGCAGCTGCGTCACCCTGATGGGGTGATCCTTGATATCGGCACCCATGTCCTGGCGATGCTCCGCGAAACCCTGCACGCCAGCGGAAGCGATACGGCGCTGAGCCTTTCCCTTCGGGTGGCGAAAGACCGCCTCGGCCATGGCATCGCCCCTGGGGATACGGTCACCGCAGAGGGGGAGGCGCATCTGCAGGGAACCCTGGGCACTATCCCGCTCAATATCTGGCTAAACAAATACGCGGGCCCCGCAGGCGGGCAAAAGGGAATGCGGATAGGGCTGCGGGACGGGCGAATCCTCATCCTCGACCGCTCCCCTGAGGGCGAAATGGTGACGCTGCACGACGGCGAGCGGATCCAGCGCTGGACCCGCCCCGGGACGATCTATTCGCACTGCCTCGATGAGCAGATCCTCGGCGCGGATAATCTGTTTATCCGGGCGCCCGGCAGCGTGGCCGGGTTGACGCGACGTCGGCTTGAGGAAGTGGAATGGCTGCTTAGGTTGCAGCAGCAATTACGCGGCCCTCATTAAACCCGGAACATGATAAAATAGGTGCAGATAAACATTGAAAGGAATGGTTATGGAACTTGATTGCCCTCTGTGCCACGCGCCGTTAGATGTCAAAGGCAGCAGCGCGCATTGCGCCCAGTGCGAAAGGGTATTTGCCCTCGAGGCCCGCTGCCCGGAATGCCACCAGCCGCTGGAGGTGCTCAAGGCGTGCGGCGCGGTGGATTACTTTTGCCAGCATGGGCATGGCCTGATCTCGAAAAAACGGGTGGAATTTATTCCGCTGGTTTAGTGGGCGAAGGCTTTCTGGCTCGCGTTTTTTTTACCGGCGCGATCTGCTTCACTTCGCTTTCGACCCAGCCGTCTTTCAGGCGGGTGGTGAGCAGATCGCCGGTTTTGACCTGTTTTGTCTGTTTCAGCACCGTACCGTCGCTCACCGAGGTGACGCTGTAGCCGCGCGCCAGAGTGGCTAAGGGACTCACCGCCTCCAGATGGGTCACCGCGTTGCCAAACCGTTCACGCCGCTCGCTGAGGCGGCCACGCATATTTTCCGCCAGCCGGTATTCCAGCTGCTGGATCCGCGATTGCGCCCGGTGGATCCGTGGCTGCGGGTTGTAGTGATCCAGACGTTGAACGGTGCGCTTTTGCCGCTGTTCGGCGCGCTTAAGCTGCGATTCCACGGCGATGCGCATCCGCTGGCGCAGGCGTTCCAGGGCGGTCTGCTGGCGGGCCAAGCGCAGCTGCGGATGCTGTTGCTGCAGGCGATGGAACAGCTGGGTAAAACGGCGCTGGCGACTGGCGAGGAAATAGTCCATCGCCATCTCCAGACGCTGCTGTCCGGACTGCAGCTGGCGCAGCAGCTCCTGCTGATTGCGGCTGACGATCTCCGCGGCGGCTGAGGGAGTCGGTGCTCGCAGGTCGGCAACAAAATCGGCGATCGTGACGTCGGTTTCATGGCCGACGGCGCTGACGATAGGGATCTGGCTGGCGAAAATAGCCCGCGCCACCCGCTCATCGTTAAAACTCCACAGATCCTCCAGCGAACCGCCGCCGCGCCCGACAATCAGCACGTCACACTCCTGGCGCGCGTTGGCCAGCGCGATGGCGCGCACAATCTGCCCTGGGGCATCGTCACCCTGGACCGCGGTTGGGTAGATGATCACCGGCAGCCCGGGATCGCGGCGCCTGAGGACATGGAGAATATCGTGCAGCGCCGCACCGGTTTTCGAGGTGATGACGCCGACGCAGTGGGCGGGTGAGGGGAGCGCCTGCTTATGTTTTTGCTCGAACAGTCCTTCCGCCGTTAACTGTGCTTTGAGCTGCTCATACTTCTGCTGTAATAACCCTTCGCCGGCGGGTTGCATGCTTTCGACAATAATCTGGTAGTCGCCGCGCGGCTCATACAGGGTGATGTTGGCGCGAACCAGCACCTGCTGCCCGTGCTGTGGGCGAAACGTCACCCGGCGGTTGCTGTTGCGGAACATCGCGCAGCGCACCTGGGCGTTATCGTCTTTTAAGGTGAAGTACCAGTGGCCGGAAGAAGGCTGGCTGAAGTTAGAGATCTCGCCGCTGATCCAAACCTGGCCCATTTCGCGCTCAAGCAGCAGACGCACCGTCTGATTGAGACGGCTTACGGTAAAAATTGCGGGGGATTGAGAGGGTAACATGTGAGCAAGATCAAACTTTAAATCAGCAGGTTATTCAGTCGATAGTAACGCGCTCAGAGGGGATGGCAAGTATTATTTGCAAAAAAGGGTAGATGCAATCGGTTACGCTCTGTATAATGCCACGGCAATATTTATCCACCCTGGTCGAGATATTGCCCATGCTACGTATCGCTAAAGAAGCCCTGACGTTTGACGACGTCCTCCTCGTTCCCGCTCATTCTACCGTTCTGCCGAATACTGCCGATCTCAGCACTCAGCTGACAAAAACCATTCGTCTGAATATTCCTATGCTCTCCGCAGCCATGGATACCGTAACGGAAGCGCGTCTGGCTATTGCCCTGGCACAGGAAGGCGGCATCGGCTTTATTCACAAAAACATGTCCATCGAGCGCCAGGCGGAAGAAGTTCGTCGCGTGAAGAAACATGAGTCCGGCGTGGTCACCGACCCGCAGACCGTTCTGCCAACCACCACCCTGCGTGAAGTGAAAGAGCTGACCGAGCGTAACGGCTTCGCCGGCTACCCGGTGGTTACCGAAGAGAACGAGCTGGTCGGTATCATCACTGGCCGCGACGTGCGTTTCGTCACCGATTTGAACCAGCCGGTCAGCGTCTATATGACCCCGAAAGAGCGTCTGGTTACCGTACGTGAAGGCGAAAGCCGCGAGGTGGTCTTCGCTAAGATGCATGAAAAACGCGTTGAGAAGGCGCTGGTCGTGGATGAGAGCTTCCACCTGCGCGGCATGATCACCGTTAAAGATTTCCAGAAAGCAGAACGTAAACCGAATGCCTGTAAAGATGAGCAGGGCCGTCTGCGCGTAGGCGCGGCGGTCGGCGCCGGTGCCGGCAACGAAGAGCGCGTAGACGCGCTGGTAGCCGCGGGCGTTGACGTTCTGCTGATCGACTCCTCGCACGGTCATTCTGAAGGCGTCCTGCAGCGCATTCGTGAAACCCGCGCGAAATACCCGGACCTGCAGATCATCGGGGGCAACGTGGCCACCGGTGCAGGCGCGCGTGCGCTGGCGGAAGCCGGTTGCAGCGCGGTGAAAGTGGGTATCGGCCCGGGCTCTATCTGTACGACCCGTATCGTCACCGGTGTGGGCGTGCCGCAGATCACCGCCGTTTCCGACGCGGTGGAAGCACTGGAAGGGACCGGTATTCCGGTTATCGCTGACGGCGGTATCCGTTTCTCCGGCGATATCGCCAAAGCGATCGCTGCCGGCGCGGCCGCGGTGATGGTCGGCTCTATGCTGGCGGGGACCGAAGAATCCCCGGGTGAAATCGAACTCTACCAGGGCCGTTCTTACAAATCTTACCGCGGCATGGGCTCTCTTGGCGCGATGTCTAAAGGCTCCTCTGACCGCTACTTCCAGAGCGATAACGCTGCTGACAAACTGGTGCCGGAAGGTATCGAAGGCCGCGTGGCCTATAAAGGTCGCCTGAAAGAGATTATTCACCAGCAGATGGGCGGTCTGCGTTCCTGTATGGGTCTGACCGGCTGTGGTACCATTGACCTGCTGCGTACCAAAGCTGAATTCGTACGCATCAGCGGTGCGGGCATTCAGGAAAGCCACGTTCACGACGTGACCATCACCAAAGAGTCCCCGAACTACCGTCTGGGCTCCTGATTTCTTCGCCCGACCTAGCGTCGGGCGATTTATTTACTCTGTTTCACTTGCCTCGGAATTAGCGTCAATGACGGAAAACATTCATAAACATCGCATTCTCATTCTCGACTTCGGCTCTCAGTATACTCAGCTGGTGGCGCGTCGCGTGCGTGAGCTGGGCGTCTACTGTGAGCTGTGGGCGTGGGATGTCACAGAAGCACAGATCCGCGAATTCAATCCAAGCGGCATCATTCTTTCCGGCGGCCCGGAAAGTACTACCGAAGAGAACAGCCCGCGCGCGCCGCAGTATGTGTTTGAAGCCGGCGTGCCGGTATTTGGCGTCTGCTACGGCATGCAGACCATGGCGATGCAGCTGGGTGGCCATGTGGAAGGTTCTAACGAGCGTGAGTTTGGCTACGCGCAGGTTGAAGTGGTTAACGACAGCGCGCTGGTGCGCGGTATCGAAGACTCCCTGACCGCGGACGGCAAACCGTTGCTGGACGTGTGGATGAGCCACGGCGACAAGGTCACCGCGATCCCGGCGGACTTCGTGACCGTCGCCAGCACCGATAGCTGCCCGTTCGCCATCATGGCCAATGAAGAAAAACGCTTCTACGGCGTGCAGTTCCACCCGGAAGTCACCCACACCCGTCAGGGGATGCGTATGCTGGAGCGCTTCGTGCGCGACATCTGCCAGTGTGAAGCCCTGTGGACCCCGGCGAAAATCATCGACGACGCCGTCGAGCGTATCCGCCAGCAGGTTGGCGATGACAAAGTGATCCTTGGCCTCTCCGGCGGCGTGGACTCTTCGGTGACCGCGATGTTGCTGCACCGCGCCATCGGCAAAAACCTGACCTGCGTATTCGTGGATAACGGTCTCCTGCGTCTGAATGAAGCGCAGCAGGTGATGGACATGTTTGGCGACCACTTTGGCCTGAACATTGTTCACGTTGAAGGCGAGCAGCGCTTCCTCGACGCGCTGAAAGGCGAGAACGATCCGGAAGCGAAACGTAAAATCATCGGCCGCGTCTTCGTGGAAGTGTTCGACGAAGAAGCGCTGAAGCTGGACGACGTCAAATGGCTGGCGCAGGGTACCATCTACCCTGACGTTATCGAGTCTGCCGCTTCCGCTACCGGTAAAGCACACGTCATTAAATCTCACCACAACGTGGGCGGCCTGCCGAAAGAGATGAAGATGGGGCTGGTTGAGCCGCTGCGTGAGCTGTTCAAAGACGAAGTGCGTAAGATCGGTCTGGAACTGGGCCTGCCGTACGATATGCTCTACCGTCACCCGTTCCCGGGCCCGGGCCTCGGCGTGCGCGTGCTGGGCGAAGTGAAGAAAGAGTACTGCGACCTGCTGCGTCGTGCGGACGCTATCTTCATCGAAGAGCTGCACAAAGCTGACCTGTACAACAAAGTGAGTCAGGCGTTTACCGTGTTCCTGCCGGTTCGTTCCGTCGGCGTGATGGGCGATGGCCGTAAATACGACTGGGTCGTTTCCCTGCGCGCAGTGGAAACCATCGACTTTATGACCGCGCACTGGGCGCACCTGCCGTATGATTTCCTCGGCCGCGTCTCTAACCGTATCATCAATGAAGTGAACGGTATCTCCCGCGTGGTGTATGACATCAGCGGTAAGCCGCCAGCAACGATTGAGTGGGAATGATCCCCGTCGTTAGCTGAATGAAACGAAACCCTCTGTTTTTACAGAGGGTTTTTTACTTTAGACATCCCTTCAATCCCGTCGTCCCAGAAGGTTATCTGGCAGGGTGAGGTTTCCCTGTGAATTCCCCGTTTGCGGTTCCGGCAGATGTTCAGCTGGCCCATTTTTTGCCGCCGCCGTGCGGAGCGCGGAAAGTTTACCCGGCTGTACCGTGCCCGCCCCGCGCACCATCGCCAGCGCCAGTCCGGCAACGATCAACGTTAACCCGGTGGACACCCACATTCCGCCGATAATGCCCAGCCGGTGGTTCAGCCATGCGTAGGCAAAGGGTGAGGCAGCCGCCATCAGTTGCCCGGGGATTAGCAGGATACCGGTGCGGCAGGCATAGCTTTCTGCGCTAAACAGCGCCAGCGGTAGCGTTGCTTTGACAATCGTCACCAGCCCGTTAATCGCGCCATAGCCCAGCACAAACCCGGCTGCGCATCCGGCATAAGCCGTGCTGCTCAATCCAAGGAGAAAACAGAGCGGCATGGCGAGCGCGGTAAAACGCGTCAGCGTGAGTGGGGTGACCCGGGGACCGGCCAGCACTTCCCCCAGCCGGGCGCCGGTCTGGCCGAACCCCCACAGCATACCGACGGCAACCGGCAGACCAAAGTGGCTGATAAACTCCGGTAGATGGGTGGAGGTACCGTTGGAGATGAAGGTGATCAGCGCAATAAAGATCGCGTAACGCACTCCGTTACGCCGGTCGCCCTCTGCTGTCGCTTGCGAGGCTGGTGATTTCGCCGGTGAACTGAGCCGCTGGCGAGGCAGTTGATAACTCAGCCATGCGCTCAGCAGGCCAAACAGCGCATAGATCCGCAAGGCATTCTGCCAGGGCATGATGGTTAATAACGCCTCGCCCAGCGGCCAGAAGAGGGCAGAGGCCAGACCGCCAGCGAGAGTGATATGAGAGATAGTTTTCCGCGCCTGCTGACCGTACAGATTCACCACTGTGGCGAACAGCGCATCATACAGCGAAAGCCGCATGCCGATGCCGGTCAGCAGCCAGGCGCCGTACCAGCCGGCCAGCGAAGGGCGCCAGGCCATCATGGCGCAGCTGGCGGCTATCAGTAAGGTTCCGCTGGTGACCACCAGCCTTCCGCCAAAGCGAGCCAGCAGCCTGGCAACGAACGGAGAAACAGCGGCCATCATCAGCATGGCGAGCGTCAGGCCGAGATAGATCTGCGGCAAGGACCATCCTTTGTCGGCGGCGATAGCCCCGGCAAAGGTGCCGGGCATATAAAAAGAGATCCCCCAGTTGATCAGTTGCTGACCGCCCGCGGTGAAGGCGAGCCGTCGGGGAATAGCGCGTGTTTCCATGGTTTTCATTCCGTTAAGGCAGTTGTCCTGAGCATACCCGGCAGGCTATTGTTCTGGCAGAGCGGCCACCTTATGCGCGGTATAAGAGAAACTTTGTATGACAACACTGAACCTGGGAAACCTGGCGACCTTCCGGCTGGTCGTACAGCGCGGCAGCTTTTCTGCCGCCGCCGACGCGCTGGGGATCTCCCAACCTGCCGTTAGCCTGCAGGTGCGTCAGCTGGAGCAGTTTTTACAGACCCGTTTGCTGGAGCGTACCGGCCGCGGGATCAAGGCGACGGCGGCGGGAATGGCACTGCTGGCCCACAGCGAGCAGATCGATCGGGCGGTGAATAGCGCAATGCAGTCGGTCAGCGCATTCAGTCAGGAAGTTAATGGGGCGGTAACGCTGGGGACCGGCGCGACGGCCTGCATTCATCTTCTCCCGCCGCTGCTGCAGCATCTTCGTCAGCAGCATCCGCTGTTGACGGTGGGGGTGACCACCGGCAACACGCTGGATATCGTCCGGGCGGTGGAGGAAAATCGCCTCGATCTCGGGTTGGTTACCTTGCCCGTACAGGGGCGCAGTCTGGCGGTGACCTCAGTGGTTGACGAGGAGTTCGTGGTTATCCATGCCAGTCACGAGACGGGGACGCTGGCGGATTATACCCCTGCTGAACTGCTGGCGCTGCCGCTCATTGCCTTCGAAGCCGGCAGCGGCACCCGGGATCTGATTGACCGCTGGTTCCGCTCGGCGGGAGTGGCGGTCACGCCGGTGATGCAGTTGGGCAGCATCGAGGCGATTAAACGGATGGTGCGGGCAGGGCTGGGCTACAGCATCGTGCCCCGCATGGCGGTGGAGCAGGAGAAGGATCGCGACGGATTAAGCGTGCACTCGCTGGCGCCGCGGCTATATCGACAGCTGGCGGTAGTCATGCGTCAGGACAAAATTGTGACAAAAGGTATCGCGGAAATGCTGCGCCTGCTGCATGCCGTGCGCTGATAAATCGCCGACGGCAAAATTACCGCATCAAAGACAATACATCAGCAGCGAGCGACTCTGTCTGCGGAGTGTGGCGCTTCCAGTATTATAATCAAAGGATTACTCGCGAGCGGAGGGCTCGACGGTGAGTGAAGACTCCTGCGACGCTTTTTTATCCTGGTGATGGTACCAGGCGCCGATGGAGGAGTAGACAAAGCGTCCAAAGAAGAAGAGAAAGCTGATAAGCAGTACGATACGGGTCATGCGACGGTTAAATCGATGTCGTTTACGCATACTGGGTGCCTGACTCACAAAAGGTTCCTTGAAGTATACCCGAAGATGGGCGATGGGGGTATTAAGGCACAGGAACGAGGTGGGGTCAATTGATGCAGATGTAAAAGTGCCGCAGTGAAAACATTAATTAATGTTATATAAGATAATCATCGTATTTACATGCTCACTTTATTAGCGATAAAAAGGTAAAAAAATAAGTTTTATTAATGTTAGCGTCAGTATTTGTTGATTTATATCAACAGTCCCATTCTCTTGACCACTAAAATCAGCGAACATTACCGTATCGTTATTACTTATGCGGTCAGCATGGGGTGGTTGGATGCCTGCCTGAATATGCCTCGCAGGAGCAGAGGCTCTCTGTAGAGCACCTATGAATTTATTAAAATATTATCAACAATATCGCGACAAGTGGTGGGCTTTACCCCTTGTTCTGCCCTCGCTGTTATTACCCTTCGCCAGATGGGCGAATACCTACACCATGCTCAATGGCCACATGGTATTCCTTTATTATCTTCCTCTGGCATTAGTACTCAGCCTGATGATGTTTTTCGGTTGGGCGGCGATCCCGGGTATTATTATTGGCCTGCTGCTCACGCTGGCCCGAGGGATGACGCCCGAGCAGGCTATCGGCGTGTTGTTTCATTTTCTCATCCCCTGCGTGCTGTGCTGGGGCGGATATCGCATCTTTGTACCCCGGCGCCAGCAGGTCTCGCACGGTAACGTCAAACTGATGCCGCACCGTCTGTTCTGGCAGATGCTGCTTCCCTCGGTCATTTTTCTCATTCTGTCACAGATCGCTGAGTATCTGGGACTGCATCCACGTACGACGGAGATGACGGGGATTACGCCCTTTAGTTTACGGTCGTTAATCACCTTTCAGGCGTTGATGGTGGGGTGTCTGACGGGCGTGCCGCTGTGTTATTTTCTGCTACGGATAATTCGGAACCCTTTTCATGTTCGCGGATTTATTTCTCAGGTTCGCTTACAAATTGATCCAAAAATAAAAACAATTGAAATCATTTGCTGGGCGGCGATATTAATCCTGCTGCTGGGGCTATTATTGATGCCGCTTAATGATACCAGCACCATATTTAGTACGAATTATACGTTATCATTACTTATGCCGGTCATGCTCTGGGGAGCCATGCGTTTTGGTTATCGTTTTATCTCGCTGATCTGGACGCCGGTACTGATTGCCGTGATCCATTTTCATTACCGTTACTTACCGGTTTATCCAAGCTATAACACCCAACTGGCGATCACCTCGTCAAGCTATCTGGTCTTCTCGTTTATTGTCGCCTACACGGCGATGCTGGCGATACAGCAGCGGCTGATCTACGCTCGCGTCCGGCAGATGGCTTTCCTCGACCCGGTCGTACATATGCCTAATCTGCGGGCGCTGAGTCGGGCGCTCAATGGCACGAGCTGGTCGACGCTCTGTTTTTTGCGCATTCCTGAGCTGGAACTGCTGGGCCGCCACTACGGCGTATTGTTACGCATTCAGTATAAGCAAATGCTGGCGAACCACCTGAGCGCGTTACTGCAGCCTAACGAAGCGGTGTATCACCTTGCCGGCCATGACTTGGTTTTTCGCCTCAACAGTGAAGGGCATCAGGCGCGTATTCATTTGATCGACCGCTCCCTGCGGCAGTTCCGTTTCTACTGGGACGGGGTTCCCCTCCAGCCGCGGATCGGCATGAGCTATTGCAACGTGCGCTCACCGGTCAAACATCTGTATTTGCTGCTTGGCGAACTAAACACGATTGCCGACATGTCGCTGGCCAGCGGCCATCCGGAGAATATGCAGCGCCGCGGCGCTGGCCATGTTCAACAGGATCTGAAAGATAAAGTGGTGATGATGAATCGCATCCTCAAGGCGCTGGAGCAAGACCACTTCGTCCTGATGGCGCAGCCTATCCAGGGCATCCGCGGCGATAACTACCATGAAGTGTTGCTGAGGATGGAAGGGGAGTCGGGCGAACTGACGGGGCCAAACGCGTTCCTGCCGGTGGCGCACGAGTTTGGCCTCTCCTCTCGTGTGGATCAGTGGGTCATTGAGCACACGCTAGCTTTTATGGATACCCACCGGCGGGCACTGCCCGGTCTGCGGCTGGCGATCAATCTCTCTCCGGTCACGTTGAGCCGCAGCCAGTTTCCTCAGGAAGTCGAAGCGCTGCTGCAGACGTACAACATTGAGCCATGGCAGATTATTTTCGAATTGACCGAGAACTATGCGCTCAGTAACCCTGAGCTGGTCTGTCAGACTTTAGAGCATCTGCGGGCGCTGGGCTGCCGGGTGGCGATCGATGATTTTGGTACCGGCTACGCCAGCTACGCCCGGTTAAAAACGATGAACGTCGACATTCTTAAAATCGACGGCAGCTTTATTCGCAATCTGCTTGCCAGCAGTCTCGATTACCAGGTGGTGGATTCTATTTGTCGTCTGGCGCGTATGAAGAACATGCAGGTGGTGGCTGAATATGTCGAGTCGCCGGAGATACGCCAGGCGGTCATCGCGCTGGGGATCGATTATTTGCAGGGCTACGATATCGGCGTACCGGTACCACTGGCGCAGCTGGCGGAAGGGATGCCTGCCTGAAGCAGAAAAAAGCCGGGCGCGATGGCCCGGCCTGGGGAATATTCAGGAGCGCGGCTCAGGCGTCTGGCTCTTCTTCTGCAATCTTCAGCAGCCATTCCGGCACACCTTCCCAGTACTGCTGCTCTTTTTCCAGATCCAACAGCACCAGCGCATTCTGGCTAAACCAGTTGTGCGGGAAGGTCAGCGTCCAGTGGTGAGCTTCCGTCTGCAGCCGCAGGGTCGGCGGCGTGGTGGTGGCCTGACGCTGGTTATTCAGCAGCACGCCCAGGCGCAGCAGCTGGATCAGCGGCAGAAACTGCTTTTTCCTGAACAGCGTAAAGCGCGGCAGGTCGTCGAGTTTTATCGCTTTGCGATGATAGCGCACCAGGGTGGCCATCAGCATCTGCTGCTCCTGGTTGAAGCCCGGCAGGTCGCTGTTCTGCAGAATGTAGGCCGAGTGGCGATGCATACCGCTATGGTTGATATTCAGCCCTACCTCATGGAGCATCACCGCCCACTTCAACAGCGCCGCAAGGTGCGGATTTGCCAGCTTGGGGTTCTGTTCCTGCCACTGTTCCAGCATATGGGTGGTGGTTTCCAGCACCCGGCGTGCCTGTTCGCGATCGATATTGTACTGATTCGCCAGACTCTGCGCTGTGCGGCTACGAATATCCTGGTGGCGGAAGCGGCCTTCCATTTCGTACAGCACGCCTTCACGCAGGGCGCCATCGGACAGACGAAGTTCTTTAATGGCTAGCGCGTCAAACACGCCGCACAGAATCGCCAGCCCCGGCGCAAAGACCGCTTTACGATCTTCAGAGAGGCCTGGCAGACTGAGCGCGTCGAAGTTTTTATGCTTCAGCAGCTCACTGACCAGCATTTCGAGGCGTTCCGGCGTAATAAATCCGTCCTTCTCACCCATGGCCACCAGCACTTCCTGCGCAGCTTTAATGGTGCCGGAGGCGCCCAGCGCCACGGTCCAGCCCTGAATACGGAACTGCCAGGCCAGGGTTTCCAGTTTTTGTACCGCCGCCAGGCGAGCACGCTGGAAATTTTCTTTATTGATTGTCCCGCCAGGGAAGTAGGCTTGCGAGAAGCTCACGCAGCCCATGCGACGGCTTTCCACCAGGCGGGGCTCAAAATCTTCACCGATGACCAGCTCGGTCGAACCGCCGCCGATATCAATCACCAGCTTACGACCGCGCTCCGGCTGCGTATGCTCAACGCCCATAAAAATCAGGCGCGCTTCTTCATTGCCGGAGATGATCTCGATCGGGTAGGGGATCACTTTTTCCGCGCGTTTAAGAAACTCTGCCGCGTTGGTCGCCTGACGCAGCGTATGCGTCCCGACGATGCAGACGCTGGAAGGGGAGAACCCTTGCAGACGTTCAGCAAACAGCGACAGGCAGTTCAGCCCGCGGGTCATCGCTTCTTCGCTCAACACCGAGTTTTCATCAAGGCCATCGGCCAGATGCACGCGCTGTTTCAGGCGTCCAATGATCTGCATGGCGCCATCGACGACACGGGCGATCACCATATGAAAACTGTTCGAACCAAGGTCGACCGCAGCGAATTCCTGCGGCCGAGGGGTTATTTCGTTTATTGGCATAGGTTAGTCGGGTTGTTCGAGTGATTTGAGATAATCGTAAATCGCCATCTGTGCACGCACTTTACGGCGATTGCCGCGCGGCACATAGCGATTACTCAGTTCTTTATCAAGATAGCGCGCTTTTACCGTATCGTTGAACAAGATATCAAAAATATCCAGCACTCGCTGTTTCAGACGCGGGTCGAGCAGCGGGGCGGCAACTTCAATACGGTAATCGATGTTACGCGTCATCCAGTCGGCAGAGGAGAGCCAGACCTGTTTATCGCCACCGTTTTCAAAACAGTAGACCCGGTCGTGCTCGAGGAAACGGTCAACGATGCTAATGACGCGGATATTCTCGCTGATGCCTTCCAGTCCAGGGATCAGCGAGCACATGCCGCGGATCAACAGATTGACCGGCACGCCGGAGCTGGAGGCGGCGTACAGTCTGTCCACCAGCCCTTTATCCACCAGGTTGTTCAGCTTCAGCGTAATCCCGGAGGGTTGCCCGTTCTGCGCATTGGCGATCTCGCGATCGATCATCTCATACAGCAGACGGCGCGAGTTCTGCGGCGACACCAGCAGGTAATCGAAGCTGACCGGGCGGTAGGGGTTTTCAATAAAGTTAAACACGCGGCGGACTTCATTGGTAATGCGCGCATCGGCGGTTAACAGCGAATAGTCGGTGTAGATCCGCGCGGTCTTCTCGTTAAAGTTACCGGTACCGATATGGGCGTAGCGCACCACCTCATCGCCTTCTTTACGCGAGATAAGGAACAGCTTGGCGTGGATCTTCAGACCCGGCGCGGAGAAGATCACGTGGACCCCCGCTTCCGTCAGGCGTTTCGCCCAGTGAATGTTAGCCTCTTCATCGAAGCGTGCCTGCAGCTCCACCACCACGGTGACTTTTTTACCGTTGTGGGCGGCGTGGATCATCGCGTCAATGATGCGCGAATCTTTGGCTACACGGTAGATGTTGATTTTGATCGCCAGTACGCTGGGGTCGAACGAGGCTTGACGCAGCAGCTCCAGCACATGCTCAAAAGTGTGATAGGGATAGTAGAGCAGGACGTCGCGTTCGCGGATGGCGTCGAAGCCGTTGCGGAATTTATCAAACCACAGATGACGCAGGCGCGGCATAGGCTTATTGACCAGATTAGCCTTACCCACATTCGGGAAGCCGATAAAGTCTTTAAAGTTGTGGTAGCGGCCGCCCGGCAGCATCGAGTCGTAGTTGGAGATGGAGAGCTTATCGCGCAGCATTTCGACCATCGCGTCCGGCATATCGCGCTGGTAGACGAAGCGAACCGGCTCGGCGGTCAGGCGCTGCTTGAGGCTGGAAGACATCAGCTCCATCAGGCTCGACTCCATCTCGTGCACCAGATCGTACTCGGCGTCACGGGTCATTTTCATCGAGTAAGCGTTCAGCGCATCGTAATCAAAGAAGCCTTTAAAGATATCATCCAGGCAATAACGCAGGATGTTATCCAGCAGGATCATTGGCTTACGGCGGCGCGGCGCCTCCGGCGGCAGATTTACGAAGCGCGGCACTTTGTCTGACGGAATTTCCAGCAGGGCATAGTTGATGTTTTCCCCGCGGATAATCTCCACCGCCAGATAGGTGTAATCATCTTTCAGGAACTGCACGAGGTCCGTTTCACGGTTAATCAGGATCGGCGAGATATGCTGACGCAAATACTGTTTGAAGTAGTTGCGCAGCCAGGCCTGCTGATTGACGGACAGCTGGCGCTCGTTGATGAGGAAGATCTGGTTGCGCGCCATCTCCAGCAGCAGTTCGTTATACAGACTATCGAATTCCTGATCGGCCTTCAGAACGCGGGCCTGGATTTTGCCTAACAGGTGGCGAGAATGGGCGGTACTGCCTTGTTCTTCACTGATAATAATCCGGCGCTTAAGCTCAGCGAAGCGCACTTTGTAAAACTCATCAAGGTTGTTGGAGTAGATCCCTAAGAAGCGCATGCGCTCAATCAGCGGGTTACTTTTGTCCGCCGCTTCCTGCAGCACGCGTTCGTTAAAAGACAACCAGCTGAGTTCTTTTTCGATGTATAGCTTTTCCTGGCCCATTACAACTCACACTCCGGATCATTGATGTCGCTTGTTTCATTATGGCGAGCATTGCCATTGAATGTCCAACTATGTCAAAGCAATATGACAGTTTTCTTTCAATCGGATGTCGGGAAAAAGCGGACGCGTTTGTTTGCTTACGTTATGTTCAATCATGAGTAAATGGAGGACGAAACGATGTGGGAAACGCGGGCGCTGGAGCTCAATAATCAGGATATCTGGCACTGGCCGTCGGCTTGTCGCTTAATGGAATATGCCATAAAACATGGTTTTAATACCGTGGTGATCGGCCAGGCGGAGCTGTTCGGCAAGCTGGTATCGCCGCAGGGCTATACGCCGTTTGACTATAACGACCGTTTGTCGAGCCAGCAGCGAGCGCGCTGTATCTATCTCAACCGCCTGGCGCTGCGCTGTCGGGAGCTGGGACTGCGCTTTTATCTGCAGGCGAAAGAGCTCAGTTTCCCGACGGAGCTGTTGTTAGCGCATCCGGAACTGCTGGATAACCCGGGCGGTGTGCGTTTTGATGTGGATTTCTGGAGCCGTTGGTTGACCGACAAAGTCCGCGCCGTCTGTGAGGGTGTACCGGCGCTCACCGGTTTGATTATCGCCCTCTCCAGCACTGACGGCTTGTTGCCGATC
This sequence comes from Klebsiella sp. HMSC25G12, assembly GCF_001807705.1. Classification (NCBI taxonomy): domain Bacteria; kingdom Pseudomonadati; phylum Pseudomonadota; class Gammaproteobacteria; order Enterobacterales; family Enterobacteriaceae; genus Klebsiella; species Klebsiella sp. HMSC25G12. The sequence goes on from NZ_KV789897.1 coordinate 89,735, forward strand.
TCCCGTCCGCAGTGGGAGAGACAGCGTCGCGAGGCGGACGAAGGCCGCCAGCCGGCGCAGAGCTTCGTGTTGTATCGCCGCTGTTTTGGCGCCTTGAGCCAGGCCGTCGCGGCGCAAAACAAGCATCTGGTAATACGCGTCTTCCCGGCAAGCAACGACGATCTCAGTACCGTGCTGGACGCTATTGAACCTCTGCCGCCGACGGTATCGGTATCGATTAAACTGACGCCGGAACGCTTCTGGCCAGCCTTTCCCAATAACCCGGCGCTGCTGGCGGTGCAGACGCGGGATGTGTGGGTCGATATCGATTTGGCCGGGGAGGAAGTTGGCTGGGGAGTCATGCCGTTTCTGCGTATCGATGAACTGCAGGGGCGACTGCTATGGTGTCAAAGCCGGAATCCGCGTATCACCGGCGCTATCTGTAAAGCCAGCTGGGAAAGTATTGATAACCACTGGATCCCCGATACCTTAAGCGAATGTAACCTGTTCGCCTGCAGCCAGCTGCTGGGAGACGGGATGGCGAAAAACCAGCAGCAGTTGCTCGACCAGTGGCTGGCGCAGCGCTACGGCTGGTGTCCGCCTGACGACGTGGCGCAGCAGTTCCGGCAGCTTCTCGAGCTGGGGGCGCAAACGCTCTACCAGGCGATCTACGTGCGCGACCACGTCTTCCATCGCCACAGCCAGCTGCCGGAAAGCTACGGGCAGGCGGTATGGAGCCTGTACGGTCAGCTGGCGCGTAGCCACTGGCTGCCGGGGTCGGCGCAGGATATTCATTTCACTCGCGACGACCCGCAGAAGTCGATGAGCAATCTGACGCAAATCGCGCAGGAAAAGGATGAGGTGGCCAGCGGCGCGCAGCGCCTGGGTGAAGAGGCCTTGGCGTTTGCCCACACGGCAGAATTTCCTGCCGCGCTGGAGCGGCAGTGGCGTGAAGAGTGGCAGGGGCTGGCGCTCTATTGCCAGCTGTTTACCCATGCGCAAAAGGCCTTTTTTACGCTGCATTTCGCCCGCGAGGTGGAGAACAGCTGGAGCATGCGGGAGATCTGCCATATCAATGTGCAGGCGCTGTACCGTTGCGCGTCTGAGATGGAAATGCTCTGCCAGCAGATGAGCGACGCCTCGCCGGCGTTCTACGTCATGTTCGATCCCGGACGGGTGCGTAGCCTGGCGGATAGCCTGAGCACCGAACTGACGGCGCTCAGGTAACGCTGTTATAGCGTGCGATGCAGGGCTTCCACCAGGCACAGCATCGCCATCGCCTGGCCATAGGGCATGGCGGTGAGCGGGATGTGACGATAGTGATCAAGGTCGTGGCCCATCGCGGTGCCGAACGACACCTGCAACAGTTCACCCTGTGGTGAAATATGGTCGATAATTCCCTGGCAGGCGCGCTCGGCCACCGGTAGATAATGCGCATTCAGATAGCCGAGGCGTATCGCTTTGAAGATGCCGGCGGCAAACCCGGCGGTCGCCGAGGCTTCCAGATAGCTGTCGGGGTCATTGAGCAGCGTTGGCCACAAACCGTTGTCACTCTGGCAGCGGGCAAGCGCGGCGACCTGTATCTGCAGGGTATTTTGCAATTGCCGGTAAACAGCATCATGCTCGTCGAGATCGAGCATCTCCAGCAGCTCCGGGATCGCCAGGGTTATCCAGCTGTTGCCTCGGGCCCACAGGGCGCCGGCAAAGTGGTGCCGGCCGGCGAAATGCCAGCCGTGATACCACAGGCCGCTCTGGCGGTCGCTGAGATAGTGCAGATGCTGTAAAAACTGGTATATGGCCTCTTCTACCCAGCGCCGTTTATCAAACATTTTGCCCAGTATGGCCAGAGGCAATACCGCCATCATCAGCGTATCGTCCCAGATTTGTTGCTGATGCGCGCTCTCGTAGGTGACATGCTGCAGACAGCCTTCATCGGTGCGCGGCATCTGGCGATAGATGGCTTCGCCCCAGCGGTCGAGGTAGGCGCGCCAGTCGCTGCGCGGCTCCTGCTGGTAGCGCAGCGCCAGCGTTAAGAACGGACAAGCCGTATTGATGTTTTTCTCCGGCGTTCCCTCGGCGAAGCGGGCGCTGAACCAGTCGTCAATCAGCTGACGGGCGCGGGGGGAACCGGTCAACTGCTGATAGCGAAACAGTCCAAACAGACCGATGCCGTGCGTCCATTCCCAGCCCTCCCAGCCTTTCGTATCGATGACCCGGCCATCGGCCAGCCGCTGCAGATACTGGCCGCTATTATCGTGAATAGCGGTTAGGTTATCGATCAGCGTTTCAATACGCTGAAGGAGTTCAGGACGGTTGCTTTTCTGCGACATAATCACTCCCTTGCGGTAAGACGGCGTGTTGCCAGCGGGCATTGCGGTGCGGATGACCGGTTAGCAGTTCAATAGTTTCTCGCGTCTGCGGGCTGGCATCCTGCGGATGACCGCCAGCGCGCAGACGCTCCAGCTCGTTAATCAGAATTTGATGGCGTGGCTGGCTTAAGCGGAAACGAAATGCGCCATACATGGCCAGGATCGCCAGCAGGCCGGGGCCCACCAGGAAAACCCACCAGATGCCGTTAAGGGCGGCGGCGTTCTGCGCTTCAGCGCCCTTGGTGAAGCCAAACGCCTCCAGCGCCAGTCCGACGATAAACAGCGCCAGCGCCTGGGAGAACTTGCGCGTCAGCATCATCACGCCGGCGTAAATTCCCTCGCGGCGCACGCCGGTATAGGCCTCATCGACATCCGGCAGAAAGTTATAGACGTTCCACGGAATGAGATAGGTTCCCCCGCGGGCGATGCCCATTACCACCGCACCGCCGAGCAGCAGCCAGGAGAGATGGCTAAAACCGGCGCTAAGCTGGCTGAACCACAGCAAGGCGCAGAGGATCAGTGCGATGGCCAGCTTATAGGCATTACCGTTGCCAACGCGTATGCACAGCCAGGTGAAGAACGGGATGGCGAAGAACTGAAACAGCGTCATCAGGCTCATCGCCTGCGATGCCAGGGAGGTGCCGACGCGCAATACATAGGTCATATAATGCATAAACAGCGAGCCGAAAATATCCAGCGCCACCGCGCCGCCGACGTACATCATGATATGAATGCGGAAGGTGCGCAGATGAAACGTTGAAGCCATCTCCCTGTATAACGACCCCAGGGTTTTAAGCACCCCCTGGCGGGTCTGTGGTGGCGGAAGAACGTCGCGCTCCCAGGTGCCGCGCCAGACAAAAATCCACGGCAGGGCGAAGAGCAGGGCAAAGACGATGCCGATATAGAGAAATGCCTGAGATTGGTCGGCGACGTGAGCCATGATTTGCCCGGGGATCAGCGCGGCGAGAAAGGCCGTCGCTTGCGCGAACAGCATCCTCGCGCCCGACATTTTCGAGCGCAGATCGTAGCGCGAGGTCATTTCTGCCGGCAGCGTATCGTAAGGCACCATCAGTAGCGTAAACACGGTGCTGAACAGTAAATAAGTGCCGAGGTACCAGGCGTAACCGAAGCCGCTCACCCACATCAGGGCGAAACAGAGCGACAGCGGCGCGCCGAGAATAAAGAAAATCCGCCGGCGTCCCCAGCGGGTACGAATGTTGTCGGTGATGTAGCCCATCACCGGGTCGGTGATCCCATCCCAGATTTTGGCGATGGCGAAAATGGAGGCGGCGGCAGCAGGGGAGAGCCCGGCGACCTCGATATAGAAGTAGAGCAGCCACAGACCGGTAATGGTCATCGCGCCGCTACCGAAAATATCACCCATCCCCCAGCAGAGGATATTGCAGGTTTTGACTTCTCGCGTTGGGGTTACTGTCCTCGTCATAAGCGTATCTCTTTAGTAAGGAAAGCGAGGTTGCACAGTAAAAGAGGGGGCGGGGGGCGAAAATGCCGGATGCGGGGATTTCGCGCCGTTCTGCGAGCAGCCTGCCAAATGACGATGAAATGAAATAAATCCCGTGATATGGCTCACGGCTGACGCGATGGCCGCGGGCGGGAACTGTGCGGAGAGTACGTTTTTCGCGGTCGGCCGCGCAGGATTTGTGTTATCCATCACAATTTATCCCGGACGGACCTGGGGAATGTGAAATGCAGCGCAGATATTGCCCCGCGGGCGGTTTCTCCCCTACGCTGGCCGTGCAAGAGATGGTGTGATAGCTGCCTGTTTGATTTTTCAGGATACGCTATGAATATTCATCTTTCGCAGCGCCATCCCCACGCGGATGGTGTCACTCCCGATACCGCACTCTTTCAACAGGCGCTGGACGAGCTGGCGGAAGCCGGAGGCGGTACGCTGGTGGTCGATCACGGCAGGTACGCGCTCGGCGGCTTGCGGATAGGGTCAAATACCTGCCTGTGGCTGTCGCCGGGCGCCGAGCTGATCGTCAGCGAAAACGGCGATGATTTTACTCAGGCGGTCGCGCTGAGCCAGGCTGAGTGCTCCCACCGGGCCTTTCTTTATGCTCTTGATGCGCAAAATGTGAGTATCTGTGGCGGCGGTGAAATCTACGGTAGCGCCGACGGATGGTTTTCCCGGGATGTCGATGCCATGGGGTACCGCCAGCCCGTCAAACGGCGGCCGCGCATCATTTTGCTGGAGAACTGCCGCGGCGTGCGGCTGGAAAATATTACCGTGCGTCATGCGCCGATGTGGACCATACATCTGGTCTCGTGTATCGGTGTCACGATTAACGGGATTACCGTGGATAACGATTTGACGATGGCCAATACCGACGCGCTGGATATCGACAGCTGCCAGCAGGTGCATATCGCCAATAGCTATTTCAGCGCCGCCGACGACGCTATCTGTCTGAAAACCACGGCCAAGCCTGCGCATATTCAGCGTCCGCTGCGTCAGGTTACGATCGTGAACTGTACGCTGCGGTCGAAAAGCTGCGCCTTAAAAATCGGTACGGAAACCTGGCAGGATATTGAAGATGTGCTGGTCAGCAACTGCACCATCTTTGATTCCAATCGCGGGATCGGCTTGATATCTCGCGACGGCGGCCAGCTGCGGCGGATGATCTTCAGCAACATTGCGTTTGCTTGCGTGAGCGCGCCAGCCTGTCACTGGGGGGAGGCGGATCCAGTTTTTCTTTCCGTACGCCATCGCGATCCGGCTATTGCCCCCGGCGCCATCACTCGGATCCAGTTTCGCGGTCTGGTCGGGGAGTGTGAAGGAGCGATTAATTTGCATAGTGAACCAGCGGGCCTGATCCAGCGCATTCTTTTTGACGGCATCCAGCTCCACCAGATGCTGAACTCACAGGCGGAGCAGGGGCTTTACGATGTGCGTCCGCCGTGTAACCCGCAGTCTCCGACCGGTATGGGCATGGATAATGCCTGGTGTCTGAATCCGCACAGCGGCCGTGCCTGGGGGGTTGAGCCTTACCCGGGAGGGTTACCGGTGCTGTATGCCAACGGCGTGACTGACCTGACACTACGTGAGTTTGATTACCAGCGACCAACGCCATTGCCTGCGAGGTGGAACCACAACGCACTATGCCTGGAAAACACAGATAAATAACCGGGGAGAAGTGAGAAAGTAGCCCCGGTAATGACCGGGGCGAGACGTGCTTATTCTTCAGCGGCATAGCCCTGGGGCGGAAGTTGTCGTTCATCCAGCCAGGCGTGGTTGCCTGCCATGCGCAGACGCCCATCGACGAACCAGCTGATGACCAGCGGATAAATGGCATGTTCCTGGGCCTGAACCCGCGCCGTCACCTCATCTTCGCTGTCGCCAGCGAAGACCGGCACCTTGGCTTGCAGGATAACCGGACCGCCGTCCAGCTCATCAGTGACGAAGTGCACCGAGGTCCCATGTTCCTCATCACCGTTTTCCAGCACCTGACGATGAGTATGCAGGCCAGGATACTTCGGCAGTAACGAAGGATGGATGTTCAGCAGACGTCCCTGATAATGGCTGACGAACGCCGGGCTCAGGATACGCATATAGCCCGCCAGCACTACCAAATCCGGGGCGTAGGCGTCAATTTCATGCATCAGCTGACGATCGAATGCTTCCCGGTCGGCAAACTGACTTTGCGCCAGCGCGTGGGCCGGGATGCCGGCCGCGCGCGCGCGTTCAAGGCCAAACGCATCAGCCTTGTTACTGAATACCGCCCGCAGGGTGCCGTTTATCTGTTTCCGGCCGCAGGCGTCGATGATCGCCTGCAAATTGCTGCCGCTACCGGAAATCAGCACCACGATGTTTTTCATGCAATGACCACACGCTGTTCGGAATCGGAAGCTTTGATATACCCGATTTTCCACGCGTTTTCACCTTTCTCGTTCAGCAGGGCAATGGCCTTGTCTGCTTCTGCAGCCGGTAGGGCGATAACCATCCCCACGCCGCAGTTAAAGGTACGGTACATTTCATGCTGGCTGACGTTACCGGCGGTTTGCAGCCAGTTGAAGACGGACGGCCACTGCCAGGAGGACTCATCAATGATCGCCTGGGTGTTATCCGGCAGCACGCGCGGAATATTTTCCCAGAAACCGCCGCCGGTCAGGTGGGCGATAGCGTGGACGTCAACGCTGGCGATCAGATCGAGCACCGATTTCACATAGATGCGGGTTGGCGCCAGCAGATGGTCGGCCAGCGGTTTGCCGTCAAGGTCGGTGGTCTGCGGGTCAACGCCGCTAACCTCAATGATCTTACGCACCAGTGAATAGCCGTTAGAGTGCGGGCCGCTGGACGCCAGCGCCACCAGCACGTCGCCGTCGGCCACTTTGCTGCCGTCGATGATTTCTGATTTTTCCACCACCCCGACGCAGAAACCCGCTACGTCGTAATCTTCACCGTGATACATCCCCGGCATTTCTGCGGTTTCACCGCCCACCAGCGCGCAACCGGACTGCAGGCAGCCTTCGGCGATGCCGTTAATGACGCTGGCCGCGGTATCGACGTCCAGTTTACCGGTCGCGTAATAATCCAGGAAAAACAGCGGCTCAGCACCCTGAACCACCAGGTCGTTCACGCACATGGCGACCAGGTCGATGCCGATGGTGTCGTGACGCTTCAGATCCATTGCCAGACGCAGCTTGGTACCGACGCCGTCGGTGCCGGAGACCAGTACCGGCTCGCGGTATTTCTGCGGCAGTGCGCACAGCGCGCCGAATCCGCCCAGTCCCCCCATCACTTCCGGGCGACGGGTTTTCTTCACCACGCCCTTAATACGGTCGACGAGAGCGTTGCCTGCATCAATATCCACGCCGGCATCTTTATAGCTGAGAGAGGTTTTGTCGGTCACTGCGAAGTCTCCACGCGTTTGCGGTAAGCAAGAAAAATCGGCGCAATTCTAACAGGGAAAGCAAACGTTTGCGAGCCTGCTTTACAGTCGGCGCGAAACAGCGGATAGATGGTCAAATTTGATACTGCTCACGAAAATGAAACCGGGTACAGTCTTGTGCTTGCCTCAGCCTTAAGGAATCCTCATCATAAGACTGAAACCGGTTTCTGTGTTGGTTTGCCACGCATTTTGCCAGTGATTGACGCTGGTCAGGAGAGGGATGAATGAAAATTGCGGCATTTGATATCGGTGGCACCGCATTAAAGATGGGCGTGATGACCCGCGATGGCAGGCTACTGGAAAGCGCGAAGCAGTCGATCAATGACAGCGATGGCGATCATATCTTACAGGTAATGCTGTCATGGCTGGCGGCCCACCCGTCGTGTGAAGGGGTAGCCATCAGCGCGCCAGGCTATGTTGATCCGCACAGCGGCTTTATCACCATGGGCGGTGCTATTCGTCGATTTGATAACTTCGCCATGAAAGCATGGCTTGAAGCCCGGACCGGACTGCCGGTCTCAGTTGAAAATGATGCCAACTGTGTGCTGCTGGCCGAGCGCTGGCAGGGCAAAGCGGCGGAAATGGCCAATTTTCTGGTACTCACCATTGGCACCGGCATTGGTGGCGCGATTTATTGCCATCATCAGTTGGTTCACGGGGCGCGTTTTCGCGCCGGTGAGTTCGGATACATGCTCACCGACCGTCCCGGCGGACGCGATCCTCGTCGCTATTCGATGAATGAGAACTGCACCCTCAAAGTGCTGCGCCATCGCTATGCGGAACATATCGCTGCGCCGCTGGAGAGCGTGACAGGCGAAATGATTTTTGACCGCTATGACGCCGGCGACCCGGTTTGCCAGCGTCTGGTCGCCGAGTTCTTCAATGGCCTGGGCCATGGCCTTTATAACCTCGTTAATATCTTCGATCCGCAGACCATTTTTATCGGCGGCGGCATTGTGGAACGTCCAGGATTTCTGGCGCTGCTGTGCCAGCATCTGGCCTGGTTTGGCATTGCCGACTATCTCGATACCGTCAGTCACGGCAACGATGCCGGCCTGATTGGCGCGGTTTACCATTTCAATCAGCACTATCGTTCGCCTGGCGACGATCGACATTAGGGAGAGACTATGTCCGGATTTAAAGCAGATTTTCTGTGGGGCGGCGCGGTCGCCGCGCATCAGTTAGAGGGCGGCTGGCAGGAGGGCGGCAAGGGGATCAGCGTGGCGGATGTGATGACCGCCGGCGCCCACGGCGTGCCGCGTGAAATTACCGACGGCGTGGTGGCGGGGAAAAACTACCCGAACCATGAGGCGATCGATTTTTATCATCGTTATCCGGAGGACCTGGCGCTGTTTGCCGAGATGGGCTTCAAATGTTTTCGCACCTCGATTGCCTGGACGCGTATTTTCCCGCAGGGCGATGAGCTGGAGCCCAACGAGGCTGGCCTGCAGTTTTACGATGATCTGTTCGACGAATGCCTGAAGCACGGCATTGAGCCCGTGATTACGCTGTCGCATTTTGAAATGCCTTATCACCTGGTCACCGAGTATGGCGGCTGGCGCAACCGGAAGCTGATCGACTTTTTCGTGCGCTTTGCCAGGGTCGTCTTCACCCGCTATCAACATAAAGTGAAGTACTGGATGACCTTTAACGAGATCAACAACCAGGCCAACTTCCATGAGGACTTTGCCCCCTTCACCAACTCCGGTTTGAAATATTTGCCGGATGAAGACCGGGAACCGGTGATGTACCAGGCCGCGCACTATGAGCTGGTGGCCAGCGCCCTGGCGGTGAAAGCGGCGCGCGAGATCAACCCTGCACTGCAGATTGGCTGCATGATCGCTATGTGCCCGATCTATCCGCTGACCTGCGCGCCAGACGATATGATGATGGCGATGAACGCCATGCACCGCCGTTACTGGTTTACCGACGTCCACGTGCGCGGCCGCTATCCGCAGCATCTGCTCAACTATTTTGCCCGCCGTGGCTTTACCCTGGATATCACCGAAGCCGATCGTCAGGCGTTAACTGAGGGCTGTGTCGACTACATTGGCTTTAGCTACTATATGTCGTTCGCCACCAAAGCCACCGAAGATAATCCCTTGCTCGACTATGATGAAACTACCAGCCTGGTCTCCAACCCGTACGTCAAAAAGTCGGACTGGGGCTGGCAGATTGACCCGGTTGGCCTGCGCTATTCGCTGAACTGGTTCTGGGATCACTACCAGTTGCCGCTGTTTATTGTCGAAAATGGTTTTGGCGCGATCGATGTCCGTGAAGCGGACGGCAGCGTCAATGACCAGTATCGTATCGATTATCTCTCCGCCCATATCGCGGAGATGAAAAAGGCGGTGGTCGAGGATGGCGTTGATCTGATGGGCTACACCCCGTGGGGCTGTATCGATCTGGTTTCCGCCGGCACAGGGGAAATGAAAAAACGCTACGGCTTCATTTATGTCGATAAAGATAATGAAGGCAATGGCTCGCTGGCTCGCAGCCGGAAAAAGTCCTTTGCCTGGTATCAACAGGTGATTGCCAGCAACGGGGAGAACCTGTCGTAGTCGGGTGGCGCTAACGCTTAACCGACCTACAATACACGTAGGCCCGCGTAAGCGTATGGACTGCACCCCGCACCCAAGCCGGAGCCTTGCCTCCGGTTTTTTTGTCTCTAAATCACTTTGCTTGATATACGTCAAGCAAGATGGGTATGGCACAATCCGCAAAAAGCGGTATAATCCCGCGATTTTTTTTGTGGCCGCCCCTCAGAGGAGAAAGAGAATGAAGATTGTGGAAGTCAAACACCCACTCGTCAAACACAAGCTGGGCCTGATGCGCGAGCACGACATCAGCACCAAACGCTTCCGTGAACTCGCCTCAGAAGTGGGCAGCTTACTGACTTATGAAGCCACCGCCGATCTGGCGACCGAGAAAGTGACCATCGAAGGCTGGAATGGCCCGGTGGAAGTTGAGCAGATCAAGGGCAAGAAAATTACCGTTGTGCCTATCCTCCGCGCAGGCCTTGGCATGATGGAAGGGGTACTGGAGCACGTTCCCAGCGCGCGTATCAGCGTGGTGGGTATCTATCGTAATGAAGAGACTCTCGAGCCGGTACCTTACTTCCAGAAGCTGGTGTCCAACATTGATGAGCGTATGGCGCTGGTGGTTGACCCGATGCTGGCCACCGGTGGGTCGATGATCGCCACTATCGATCTGCTGAAAAACGCTGGCTGCACCAGCATCAAGGTGCTGGTACTGGTGGCAGCGCCGGAAGGGATTGCCGCGCTGGAGAAAGCGCACCCGGACGTTGAGCTGTACACCGCCTCTGTCGATAAGGGACTGAATGAACACGGGTATATCATTCCCGGTCTCGGCGATGCCGGCGACAAGATCTTTGGTACGAAATAATCGAATAACGATAAATAAGCCGACTTTGAAAGTCGGCTTTTTTTTGAATAAAACACACATAACTAACCATCTCAGAGGAAAACACTATGACGCGCCGTGCTATCGGGGTGAGTGAAAGACCGCCGCTTTTACAGACTATCCCGCTTAGTTTGCAGCACCTGTTTGCTATGTTTGGCGCAACGGTGCTGGTGCCAATCCTGTTCCACATCAACCCGGCCACCGTCCTGCTGTTTAACGGTATTGGTACGCTGTTGTACCTCTTTATCTGTAAAGGCAAAATCCCGGCGTATCTGGGATCGAGTTTCGCCTTTATTTCTCCAGTACTGCTGCTGTTGCCGCTGGGCTACGAAGTGGCGCTGGGTGGTTTTATTATGTGCGGCGTGCTGTTCTGCCTCGTCTCCTTTATTGTCAAAAAAGCCGGTACCGGCTGGCTGGATGTGATGTTCCCGCCGGCGGCGATGGGCGCCATCGTGGCGGTTATCGGCCTCGAACTGGCGGGTGTGGCGGCTAATATGGCCGGGCTGCTGCCAGCCGACGGTCAAGCCCCCGACAGCAAAACCATTATTATTTCGATGGTAACGCTGGCGGTGACGGTATTTGGTTCTGTGCTGTTCCGCGGCTTCCTGGCGATTATTCCAATCCTGATTGGTGTGCTGGTGGGCTATGCGTTGTCGTTTGTGATGGGCGTGGTCGATACCACCCCGATCGCCGAGGCGCACTGGTTCGCGCTGCCGACCTTCTACACGCCGCGCTTTGAGTGGTTTGCTATCTTCACCATTCTGCCCGCCGCGCTGGTGGTGATTGCTGAGCACGTCGGGCACCTGGTGGTGACCGCCAATATCGTTAAGCGCGATCTGATCCGCGACCCGGGTCTGCATCGTTCGATGTTTGCCAACGGCCTGTCGACGATCATCTCCGGCTTCTTCGGTTCGACGCCCAACACCACCTACGGTGAAAATATCGGCGTGATGGCGATTACCCGGGTTTACAGTACCTGGGTTATTGGCGGTGCGGCGATCATTGCGATTCTGCTCTCCTGCGTCGGCAAACTGGCGGCGGCTATCCAAATCATTCCGGTACCGGTGATGGGGGGCGTTTCGCTACTGCTGTACGGGGTGATCGGCGCCTCGGGGATCCGCGTACTGATTGAATCGAAGGTGGATTACAGTAAAGCGCAGAATCTGATCCTCACCTCCGTGATCCTCATCATCGGCGTCAGCGGCGCTAAAGTACACATTGGCGCCGCCGAGCTGAAAGGGATGGCGCTGGCGACCATCGTGGGCATCGCGCTGAGCCTGATTTTCAAGCTTATCAGCGTCCTGCGTCCGGAAGAGGTGGTCCTCGACGCGGCGGATAGCGAAGAGATTAAATAACGATCTCCTGACCGGGCGGCGATCCCGCCCGGTTCTCTCCTGACCTAAATCTGTGGTAAACTCTCCGCGTTTTTCTGTAAGCCTATGTTGAGGTCCATCTGAACGCACCGGCACAGCTCTCTTTGCCACTGTATCTTCCTGACGACGAAACCTTCGCAAGTTTCTGGCCGGGTGATAATCCTTCCCTACTTGCTGCCCTCCAGAACGTACTGCGCCAGGAACACAGCGGGTACATTTATATCTGGTCACGTGAAGGGGCAGGTCGCAGCCACCTGTTACACGCCGCCTGCGCCGAGCTTTCCCAGCGCGGGGATGCGGTGGGCTACGTGCCGCTGGATAAACGGACGTGGTTTGTGCCCGAGGTACTGGAGGGGATGGAACAGCTGGCGCTGGTCTGCATTGATAATATTGAATGCGTCGCCGGGGATGAGCCCTGGGAAATGGCCATCTTTAATCTCTACAACCGGATCCTGGAATCAGGCAAAACCCGACTGCTGATCACCGGCGATCGGCCGCCGCGGCAGCTGAATCTTGGTCTGCCGGACCTCGCCTCACGGCTGGACTGGGGGCAGATCTATAAGCTGCAGCCGCTGTCGGATGAAGACAAACTGCAGGCGCTGCAGCTACGCGCCAGACTGCGCGGCTTCGAGATGCCGGAAGACGTGTGCCGCTTCCTGCTGAAGCGGCTGGATCGCGAGATGCGCTCGCTGTTTATGACCCTCGATCAGCTGGATCACGCCTCGATTACCGCCCAGCGCAAGCTGACGATCCCCTTCGTGAAAGAGATCCTTAAGCTCTAGTCCGCCAGTGGGGCCAGCTCCTGCTCCGTCAGTCCGGTCAGATGAGCGACCAGATCGCGCGCCAGGCCACTGTGTAGCATGGCGGCGGCGATACGCTGTGCCTCTTCTTTCCGGCCTTCCTGTCGCCCCTGCACCAGTCCCCGCTCCAGTCCCTGTTGCTCGAGATATTCCGCAATCGTCATCAACGTCTCCTTATGCTGCGGCGTACGTAACGCCAGTTCGCGTATGAACTTGATCGGCTCGCGCGTATTGCCTGCCTGCACCAGATAGTGCATCAGGGCTTGTACCTGCGATTGTGTCGCCAGTCCAGTCAATAATAATTCGCTCAGCTTGTCGAGGAGCTGCGCCAGATCGCGTTGTCGAATATGTTTTTGCAGTAACTCCAGCGTTGCCATGCGCTGGTGGGTGGCAATGTCGTCATCCGGAATGACGGTAATGTCCGCCAGCGGAAACGCTTCGTGATAAAGACGGCTGGCCAGTTCCGGGGCGGCGAATTCATCGAGCCAGCGTAGAGAGTATGGGTAGGGGCTGGCCAGACCGTGGTAGAAGAGGACAGGGATCACCAGCGGTAGTTGATCGTGACCGGCATCGAGATGACGCTGCATGGCGGCGATGGCATAGCGCATCAGACGAAAGGCCATATGCCGGTCGGGCGTGCTCTGGTGTTCGATAAGCGCATAAATATAACCGTCTCCCGCCGTGGTTTTCAGGGAATACAAAATGTCGGCATAAAAGGGGCGCAGATCGTCTTCGACAAAATGCCCCGACTCGAGATGCAGCGTACGCAGATCGCATACTTTAAGCAGCGTTTCGGGCAGATACAGTTGCAGGAAATCGCGGGCGGTATCGGGATGGGAGAGGTAGGTTTTAAACACCGCGTCATGGGGCGTGGAGGTCGGTTTTTTCATGTTCATCCGTCCAGTGGATTGAGCGATAGATGAACAGTAGCATCGTCCGGCGGGCGGGAGGGATTGGCGTGGAAGATCTGGAATCGGCCACGTAAAAAAAAGCGCCGCGAAAGCGCGGCGCAGGTGGGTTAGCTTACGATCTCAAGGACCTGCTCCGGCGGGCGGCCAATACGCGCCTGGCCGCGGCTGACGACGATAGGGCGTTCAATGAGCTTAGGATTGTCGACCATCGCCTGAATCAGCGCCGCGTCGCTAAGCGCCTGGTCGGCAAGATTGAGCGATTTGTACAGATCCTCCTTCTGGCGCATGAGCTCGCGGGGGCTCTCCATACCCAGCAGCTGCAGCAGCTCACGCAGCGTATCGGCATCCGGCGGTGTGTCGAGATAAAGCACCACCTGTGGATCGATGCCGCGGCTCTGCAGCAGGCTCAGCGTTTCGCGGCTCTTCGAGCAGCGTGGGTTATGGTAAATTGTTACCGCGTCGGTCATGGGGTCTCCTTACATTTTTTGATAGGGGCGGAAGCGGGCCTGCAGATCGCGTAGCTGGTCGATACGGGCATCGTAACGCGCCTGCTGCAGGCTACCAAGTTTCACCTGCGAGCTGGCGCTGCTGAGCAGGGAAATCGCCTGTTCCAGCTGACCGACCAGCGCCATGCTTTCTGCCCGCGCCGCCAGCTCCTGGTCGCGATTGCCCAGCGCGCCTTCCGCCTGGGCCAGCAGATCCCAGCCGTTGCCATCCTCTTTATTGGTAAAGGTATACCGGTTCAGAATGGTCGCCGCTTCCCCGGGCTGTCCGCCCTGCAGCAAGGCGTTGGCCAGGTTCAGCTGCAGTACCGGATTGGTGCGCAGCTCGCGGGCGTTTTTAAGGCGATTGATGGCGTCGCTGGTTTTCTTCTGCCCGAGGTCGATATCCGTGGCCAGGTCGAGATACCAGGCATTTTGCGGGTCGGCGCTGAGCAGCGGCTGCAGCGTTTTGCGTGCCTGGTCAAAGTTGTTGCTTTCCATCGCCAGCAGAGCGCGACCATACTGGGCGGCATGCTGTTGGCGAATATTGCCCTTATCCCAGGCGTTCAGCAGATCGGTGCCCAGCTTGTTGTCGCCGTTGGTGTACATCCCGAGGGTACGCGCCTTCGCCAGATAGAAGTCCGCTGAGGACTGTACCACCACCGGGCGCATCTGGTTGGCGCGGTTACGGGCATCGGCCAGTCGGCTTTCCGGCAGGGGGTGGGTGAGCAGCATTTCCGGCGGTCGCGTCGAGTAGCGCGACTCGTCAAGCAGTTTACCCATAAACATCGGCATAGCCTGTGGGTCGAATCCCGAGCGTTGCAGAACCTGAATGCCAATCCGGTCGGCCTCTTCTTCGTTCTGGCGGGTGAAGCTGATCATGCCCTGTTGGGTACCGGCCAGCGTCCCGGTCAGCGCCGCCATCCCGGCCTGCGGGCTGGCCATCGCCAGCAGAATCGAACCCAGGGCACCGACCCAGGTCAGCGGCGCATTGCGCTTCTGATCTTCCATCGCGCGGGCGAGATGCCGCTGCGTGACGTGGGAAATTTCGTGCGCCATGACAGAGGCCAGTTCGCTCTCATTATCAGAGTAGCGGAACAGGGCGGAGTGGAGGACCACGTTGCCGCCAAAGAAGGCGAAGGCGTTGATTTGGTCGTTATTAATCAAATAGAAATGGAACGGGGTGCGCACTGAGTTGGCGTGTGCCACCAGACGCATGCCCAGCCCGTTGATATATTGTACCAGCAGCGGATCGTTAATCAGCGGCGCACTGCCGCGCAGCTGGCGCACATAGTAATCCCCCATCTGCATTTCCTGACCAATCGACAGCGTGCTTCCTGCAGAGGTCCCCATGTCCGGCAGCGTATCTGCGGAGTCAGCAAAAGCAGGGCCTATCGAACCCAGCGTCAGCGAGGCGATGACGGTCGCCACCAGCGTTTTCTTCAACTGCCTGAACATAACCTCTGTCCTGTAATGTGGGTGTGCCAGTTTGACCGATTGTGCGACGCAATGTTCCCTGGCCGCATCCCAGCGAGTTTAGCTGGCGTTGGCCGCCTTGAAAATATGATCTTCACGGCGGAGAACGGTTTGTCTGCGGCGCATCAAAAAGCGAAGTCTTTTTTGTGACATTTCGATACAATTCCCCGGATTGTCGCCGCTTGGCCCTTCAGGGAAGGTTTTATGCTTGAGATGTTAATGCAGTGGTACCGCCGTCGATTCAGCGACCCTGAGGCGATAGCGCTGCTGGTTATTTTGCTTGCCGGTTTCGGCATCATGTTCTTTTTCAGCGGTCTGTTAGCGCCGTTACTGGTGGCTATCGTACTGGCCTATCTGCTGGAGTGGCCGACGGTTCGTCTGGAACGGATTGGCCTGTCGCGCACCTGGGCCACCTCGCTGGTGCTGATCCTCTTTGTGGGCATCCTGCTATTGCTGGCCTTTGTGGTGATGCCGGTGGCCTGGCAGCAGGGGATCTATCTCATCCGCGATATGCCGGGTATGCTCAACAAACTCTCTGATTTTGCCGCTACGCTGCCGCGGCGCTATCCGGCGTTAATGGATGCCGGCATCATCGATGCGATGGCGGAAAATATGCGCAATCGGATGTTGACGGTGGGCGACTCGGTAGTGAAGTACTCTCTGGCCTCGCTGGTGGGGCTGCTTACCCTGGCGGTCTATTTGGTGCTGGTGCCGCTGATGGTCTTCTTCCTGTTGAAGGATAAAGAGCAGATGCTCAACGCGGTGCGCCGCGTACTGCCGCGTAATCGTGGCCTCGCCGGGCAGGTCTGGAAGGAGATGAATCAGCAGATCACCAACTACATTCGCGGCAAGGTGCTGGAGATGATTGTCGTCAGCGTCGCCACCTGGATCGGCTTTATTCTCTTTGGCCTCAACTACTCGCTGCTGCTGGCGGTGCTGGTGGGCTTCTCGGTGCTGATCCCCTATATCGGCGCGTTTGTGGTGACCATTCCGGTGGTGGGGGTGGCGCTGTTTCAGTTTGGCGCTGGCACCGAGTTCTGGAGCCTGTTCGCGGTCTATCTGATTATTCAGGGGCTGGACGGCAACCTGCTGGTCCCGGTGCTGTTCTCGGAAGCGGTCAATTTACACCCGCTGGTGATTATCCTGTCGGTGGTGATCTTTGGCGGGTTGTGGGGGTTCTGGGGCGTCTTCTTCGCCATTCCGCTGGCCACGCTGATTAAAGCGGTAGTGCATGCCTGGCCGGATGGCCTGGTGGTTGACGACGACTGACGTGTTCGGGATAAAAAAGACGCCGGGTGAGGATCTCCTCCCCCGGCGTCTTGCTCTGCATCAGGCGTTTTCTTTCAGCCAGTTCAGCACCACGTCGTGGTGATTGCTGGTCTTGAAGTCATCAAAGACGTGTTCGATTTTGCCATCGGCATCGACGAGGAAACTAATACGGTGAATACCGTCGTAGGTTTTCCCCATGAAGGATTTTTCGCCCCAGACGCCAAACTGCTCGCAAACCTGATGGTTTTCATCAGACAGCAGCGTGAAGTTCAGCAGCTCTTTCTCGGCGAAACGGGAGAGCTTTTCCGGTTTATCGGTGCTGATGCCCAGCACTTCTACACCGGCTTTCTTCAGGTCGTCCATATTATCGCGCAAGCCGCACGCCTGGACGGTGCAGCCCGGGGTCATGGCTTTCGGGTAAAAATAAACCAGGACACGTTGTCCCTGGAAGTCGGTTAAATTTACTTCCTCGCCGTCCTGGTCCGGTAAGCTAAATTTCGGTGCGATATCACCGGCTTTCAGTGGGGTCATGGGTTAAACTCCATCCTGTTCATCATGCTGTGAATAATTAACGATGTTAATACTGCCTTGTGCGTTCAGTTCTGTACATAGGGCTTTGAACGCTTGTTCGATATTTGCTGCATTTTGCGTCGCAGGACTGTGGGCAGTTATCTGGATAAAAAGCTGCGCGGAATCGCCGTCTCCCGGCTGAGTGCGGGACACCAGTTCCGCAATATTCATATTCCAGGTATCGCACAGGGCAGTGAAGCGCTCGATGATATGCGGTGAGTCCGGCACCTCAACCTGGACCCAAACGGTGTTTGGCATGGCCTGCGGCGGGCGCGCAGTGGTGCGTTTCATCACGATCAACAATTCCAGCTCCGCACCTTTCAGCGGCAGGGTTGATTCGATCAGGTTAATCGCATTCCACGACCCGGAAAGCAGCATGATAAACGTAAACTCATCACCGAGCATGGCCAGCCGGCTGTCTTCGATATTACAACCGCAGCTGCTGACGTGGCGAGTGATCGTATTCACGATGCCGGGACGGTCAGCCCCCAGGGCGGTAATAACCAGATAGTGTTGTAATGAGGCTGTCAAACCTGTTCTTCCTTTAAAAAGGTGAGGTAACATTAGGAAAGCATAAAAAAAACCGCCATACAACATCCCTGATGGCGTCGGGTCTCTTGCTTTTATTGCAGCTCCAAACGTAACATTGAGAATCTTGTCGCACTTCTGCTCTGAGGATGGCCCATGTTCACGGGAAGTATTGTAGCGCTTGTCACGCCGATGGATGAAAACGGTAATGTCTGCCGGACAAGCCTGAAAAAACTGATTGATTACCATGTCGCCAACGGAACCTCGGCGATCGTTTCGGTAGGGACTACCGGTGAATCCGCAACGCTGAGCCATGAAGAGCATGGCGACGTAGTGATGATGACGCTGGAACTGGCCGACGGGCGTATTCCAGTTATCGCTGGCACGGGAGCCAATGCAACCGCAGAGGCGATTAGCCTGACCAAACGTTTTAACGACAGCGGTGTTGTCGGCTGCCTGACGGTCACTCCTTATTATAACCGCCCGACCCAGGAAGGCCTGTTCCAGCACTTTAAAGCTATCGCTGAACATACTGACCTGCCGCAAATTCTGTATAATGTGCCGTCCCGTACCGGTTGCGATATGCTGCCGGAAACCGTTGGCCGTCTGGCGGAAATTAAAAATATTGTCGGTATTAAGGAAGCTACAGGGAACTTAAGTCGCGTTCACCAGATCAAAGAGCTGGTTTCAGACGACTTTATTCTGCTGAGCGGTGACGATGCGACCGGTATGGACTTCATGCAGCTCGGCGGCGTGGGCGTGATTTCCGTCACCGCCAACGTGGCGGCGCGCGAAATGGCCGACATGTGCCGTCTGGCGCTGGCGGGTCAATTTGCCGAAGCGCGTGCGATTAATCAGCGTCTGATGCCACTGCATACAAAATTATTTGTCGAACCCAATCCTATCCCGGTGAAATGGGGATGCAAGGCGTTGGGTCTTGTGGCGACCGATACGCTGCGCTTGCCGATGACGCCCATCACCGACCATGGTCGTGAAGCCGTCACCGCCGCGCTGAAGCATGCCGGTTTGCTGTAAAGTTTAGGGAGATTTGATGGCTTACTCAGTACAGAAGTCGCGCCTGGCGAAGGTTGCGGGTGTTTCGCTGGTTCTACTCCTCGCGGCCTGTAGTTCCGATTCGCGCTATAAGCGTCAGGTGAGCGGTGATGAGGCCTATTTACAGGCGTCACCGTTGAGCGAACTTCACGCGCCGGCGGGGATGATCCTGCCGATTCAGGTGGGCGATTACAACATTCCGGTGGCCAACAGCACCGGCGCGGTGGGCAAAGCGCTGGACATTCGCCCGCCGGCGCAGCCGCTGGCGTTGGTCAGCGGTGCGCGGACCCAGTTTAATGGCGATACCGCGACGCTGATGGTTGAGAACGGCCGCAGCGGCTCGCTGTGGGCGCAGGTCACCAGTATCCTTCAGTCGAAGAACTACGTTATCGCGAAACGCGATGATGCGAGCCAGACGCTGAACACCGACTGGGTTGAGTGGAACCGCCTTGATGAAGATCAGCAGTATCGCGGTCGTTATCAAATCTCCGTCAAACCGCAGGGCTATCAGC
Source organism: Klebsiella sp. HMSC25G12 (assembly GCF_001807705.1). Taxonomy (NCBI): domain Bacteria; kingdom Pseudomonadati; phylum Pseudomonadota; class Gammaproteobacteria; order Enterobacterales; family Enterobacteriaceae; genus Klebsiella; species Klebsiella sp. HMSC25G12. The sequence continues at coordinate 109,390 of NZ_KV789897.1, forward strand.
AAGCGGTGGTCGTTAAGCTGGTGAATCTGGAGCAGGCGGGTAAACCGGTTGCCGATCCGGCGTCACTGCAGCGCTACAGCACCGCCATGCTGAACGTCATTTCTGAAGGCCTTGATGCGAGCGCCACCAGCGCCCAGAACGCGGCCCAGCGCAGTGCTGGCGCCACCTTCGACGTGCAGAGCGCTGCCGATGACACCGGCCTGCCGATGCTTGTCGTTCGCGCGCCGTTTAACATGGTGTGGCAACGTCTGCCGGGCGCCCTCGAAAAAGTGGGAATGAAAGTGACCGACAGCACGCGCTCTCAGGGCAGCATGGCGCTGACCTACAAGCCGCTGTCTGACAGCAGCTGGCAGGAGCTGGGCGCACGTGACCCGCAGCTGGCCTCCGGTGACTACAAACTGCAGGTCGGTGACCTCGATAACCGCAGTAGCCTGCAGTTCATCGACCCGAAAGGTCACACTCTGACGCAGTCGCAAAATGACGCCCTGGTAGCCGTATTCCAGGCCGCATTTAACAAGTAATCAAAAGGGCTGGAGCAATCCGGCCCTTTTTCATGTATAGTGACGCAAACGTGTGCGTAGCCGCATAACCCTGTAAATCGCCGCGTTAAGGCCGCTCCAGTCGCCTGACTGCAGTTCGCCTCGCAAGCGTTTAGCCTCTGCTCTGAGGCTCGATGTAGGATGTTATGTAAGACCGACACGTCATTTTTTGGCTCAATATCACTGGAGTAGTGAAAGATGAAAAAGCAAGCTGAGTTGTATCGTGGTAAGGCGAAGACAGTATACAGCACCGATAATCCGGACCTGCTGGTACTGGAATTCCGTAACGATACGTCAGCAGGTGATGGCGCGCGCATCGAGCAGTTCGATCGTAAAGGCATGGTGAATAACAAGTTCAACCATTTCATTATGAGCAAACTGGCAGAAGCGGGCATCCCTACCCAGATGGAAGCGCTGCTTTCCGATACCGAATGTCTGGTGAAAAAACTGGATATGGTGCCGGTAGAGTGCGTGGTGCGTAACCGTGCGGCAGGCTCGCTGGTAAAACGTTTAGGCATTGAAGAAGGTATCGAGCTGAACCCGCCGCTGTTCGACCTGTTCCTGAAAAACGATGCTATGCACGATCCGATGGTCAACGACTCCTACTGCGAAACCTTCGGCTGGGTGAGCAAAGAGAATCTGGCGCGGATGCGCGAGCTGACCTACAAAGCCAACGACGTGCTGAAAAAGCTGTTCGATGACGCCGGTCTGATTCTGGTGGACTTTAAGCTGGAGTTTGGTCTGTTCAAAGGCGAAGTGGTGCTGGGCGACGAGTTTTCGCCGGACGGCAGCCGTCTGTGGGATAAAAACACCCTCGATAAAATGGACAAAGACCGCTTCCGCCAGAGCCTTGGCGGCCTGATCGAAGCCTACGAAGAAGTGGCTCACCGCCTGGGCGTTAAGCTCGACTAACCCGCCCGCCGCCAGAAGATGGCCTCATCTTCTGGCGTCTCTTGCTGTTTCCTGTGGTAATCCTGCGCTGAACCGCCTACGATCTCTGCTATTGATACATAACAGGGAATGAGGTGCTTATGCGCTGGCAAGGGCGTCGCGAAAGCGACAATGTTGAAGATCGACGTGGTCAATCAGGCTCGCCGTTTGGCGGCAGCGGGGGCGGCGGTTTCCGTCTGCCGAGCGGGAAGGGCGGCATTGTACTGCTGATTATTGTGCTGGTGGCGGGCTACTACGGCGTGGATTTGACCGGCATGCTGACCGGGGAGCCGATGCCGCAGCAGCAGACCTCCACGCAGCGCTCCATCAGTCCGAAAGACGATGAAGCGGCGAAGTTTACTTCCGTCATTCTGGCCACCACCGAAGATACCTGGGGACCGATCTTTGAAAAGATGGGCCGCCAGTACCCCCAGCCAAAACTGGTGCTCTACCGCGGCGCGACCCGTACCGGCTGCGGCACCGGTCAGTCGGTGATGGGGCCGTTCTACTGTCCTGCCGACAGCACGGTCTATATCGACCTGTCCTTCTACGATGAGATGAAAAATAAACTGGGCGCCGACGGCGACTTTGCTCAGGGGTACGTCATTGCTCATGAGGTGGGCCACCACGTGCAAAAACTGCTGGGCATTGAGCCGAAAGTTCGCCAGCAACAGCAGCATGCCACCGAGGCCGAAGCCAACCGTCTGTCGGTGAAGATGGAGCTGCAGGCGGACTGCTTCGCCGGCGTCTGGGGCCATAATATGCAGCAGCAGGATATTCTGGAAACCGGCGATCTGCAGGAGGCGCTGAACGCTGCCGAAGCCATCGGCGACGACCGTCTGCAGCAGCAGAGCCAGGGGCGCGTGGTACCGGACAGCTTTACCCACGGCACGTCAAAACAGCGCTACACCTGGTTCAAACGCGGTTTCGACAGCGGCGATCCGGCGCAGTGCAATACCTTCGGCAGCGCGCTGTAATCGCCACCGATGATGGACGCGCTGCTTGACCTCACCGCGCAGATGGCGCGTGAGGGGATCCGTCGCCTGCTGGTGCTCAGCGGCGATGAGGCCTGGACGCTGCAGCAGGCGCAGGCGCTACGGGAGCGGCTCGGCGGCGATGGTCTGTGGGTAGGCTCCGATCCGGTTTCTGCGCCCTGCGTGGCGCCTGGCGCCCTGAAGACGCTGCTGGGGCGGGAAGTGATGCACGCCTTTTTCGATGCCCGGCGCGGGTGTGACGTGGCGGCCCTGGCGGCCCTGAGCGGTACGCTGCGGGCGGGAAGCTGGCTGGTGCTGCTGACGCCCCCCTTCGCCGACTGGCCGACCCGGGCGGATGAGGACTCCCTGCGCTGGAGCGATACTCCCGACCCTATCGTTACCCCCAACTTTGTTCACCGCTGCTGCCGGCAGTTTATCGCCGATCCGGAGGTGCTGCTCTGGCAGCAGTCGGACCGGCCGCGCTTCCCGCTGGCCGCCCCCCGCCCTGACTGGCATCCCGCCGATGGCCACCCCCAGGCCGAGCAGGCGCTAATCCTTGAGCAACTGTTGCGGCTGCCGCCCGGTATCGCGGCGGTGACGGCAGAGCGCGGGCGAGGGAAATCCGCTCTCGCGGGCATGCTGCTGCGCCAGCTTGGGGGCGAGGCCATCGTCACCGCCCCAACGCGTAGCGCCGTCGAGGTGCTGGCGAGCTTTGCCGGCGAGGCGTTCCGCTTTATGGCGCCCGATGCGCTGTTGGCGTCGCAAGAAACGGCGGCCTGGCTGATTGTCGATGAGGCCGCGTCGATCCCGGCTCCGCTTCTCCGGCAGCTGGTAAGCCGTTTTCCCCGCACGCTACTCACCACGACGGTGCAGGGTTATGAAGGCACCGGTCGCGGATTCCTGCTGAAATTTTGCGCCAGCCTGCCCCGTCTGCAGTCGTTCAGCCTGAGCGCCCCGATCCGCTGGGCGGCGGGCTGTCCGCTGGAGTCAGCCATCCGTCAGTTGCTGATCTTTAACGATGAGGCATTTCGCGACGCGCCGACGGGGGAGGTGGTGCTGGAAGCGGTTAATCAGTCCTGCTGGCAATCGCAGCCAGCGCTACCGGAGGCGATGTACCAGCTATTGTCCGGGGCGCACTACCGGACTTCCCCGCTCGATCTGCGGCGCATGATGGATGCCCCCGGCCAGGCTTTTCGCTGCGCTCGCGCCAGCGGCGCGGTGGCGGGCGCGCTGTGGCTGGTGGCCGAGGGGGGACTTTCTCCCGAACTTAGCCGGGCGGTGTGGGCAGGGTTTCGCCGGCCGCGCGGGAATCTGGTCGCCCAGTCGCTGGCGGCGCATGGCGGCAGTCCCCTGGCGGCGACGCTGTCCGGGCTGCGGGTCAGTCGGATCGCTGTCCATCCTGCCCGTCAGCGCGATGGTCTCGGGCAGAAGATGATCGCCAGTATCGCCGCCGATGCCGCAGGCTATGACTATCTGTCCGTCAGCTTCGGCTATACCCCTGAGCTGTGGCGCTTCTGGCAACGCTGCGGGTTTATCCTCGTGCGGCTGGGAACCCATCGCGAGGCCAGCAGCGGCTGCTATACCGCGATGGCTCTGTTCCCGCTGACTGCGGCGGGGCACCAGCTCGCGCAGCGGGAGGCGCAGCGGCTGCTGCGGGATGAATATTGGCTTCGCCCGTGGCGGGACGAATCCGCGCCGCTGCCGGCCGTCGCAGACGCTATGCTTAGTGATGAGGACTGGCTGGAAGCGGCGAGCTTTGCTTTCGCCCATCGCCCGCTGGCCGCGGCGCTGGGCTGCCTCAACCGCCTGCTGATGCAGGCCGACATGCCGTTGCCGGCTCTGCGCGGACGTCTGCAGGGGGAAGAGGAAGCCGCGCTGTGTGCTGCGCTGCGGCTGACGGGGCGTAAAGCCCTGCTGGCGAGATGGCGTGTTGAGGCCGCTGACGCCTTGCGCTTCCTCGATGCAGCGCGTGCTGAGGCGCTGCGTCAGCAGGTGGCGCATCTGCAATTATTTTAACTAACTCATTCAGTTAAATGGCATGGTCATATCTGGCGAGCGGCGTAAACTGCCGGCATACACTAAGGAGACAGCCATGAAACACGATCATTTTATTGTTCAAAGCCCTGCGACGCCTGCGCAACAGCTGTTGCTGCTGTTTCATGGTGTGGGTGATAACCCGGTCTCTATGGGGCAAATCGGCAGCTGGTTCGCGCCGCAGTTTCCCGATGCGCTAATTGTCAGCATCGGCGGGGTCGAACCTTGCGGTCCCAACGGTCGGCAGTGGTTTTCGGTGCAGGGAGTGACGGAAGAGAATCGTCAGCAGCGCATCGATGCCATTATGCCGACCTTCATTGACATTGTGCGCTACTGGCAAGAGAAAAGCGGCGTCAGTCCACTGGCCACCGCGCTGATCGGTTTCTCTCAGGGGGCGATTATGTCGCTGGAGAGTATCAAAGCGGCGCCAGATCTGGCTTCAAGAGTGATCGCCTTTAATGGCCGCTACGCGACGCTGCCGATGACGGCAACGACGGCCACCACCATTCATCTGATCCACGGGGGGGAAGATCGGGTTATCGACCTGGCGTGGGCGGTGTCGGCTCAGGAGGCATTACAGCAGGCGGGCGGCGACGTGACCTTAGATATTGTTGACGATCTGGGGCATGCCATTGACGATCGCAGCATGCAGTTTGCCATCGAGCGTCTGCGTTATACCGTGCCGAAGCACTATTTTGATGAGGCGCTGAGCGGCAGTACGCCAAAAGGGGACGATATCATCGAAATGCTGTAACCCCGGCGGACGGGGTTACAGGCGGGCAGTACCGCGATAAAGGCAAACTTACGGTTTCTTCGACTGGTCGTGCTTTGGCCAGTCGTCGTCATCGTCCCATTTATCGTTAAAATCGCGGTGCGGCGGCAGATCGGGTTTGTTGTTAAGGAATTTTTTGTGGTCAACGCGGTTCAGATCTTTGATCACGTTGATAATCACCCCCACCAAAAAGACCAGAACCAGAATCCACCAGTGTTTAATAAGCCATTCCATGCGCGCTTCCTCTTTACGTCAATTCGTCAGGCGACCAGCTGTTCCATTACGCGTTGATACATCCGTGCCAGCAGCTGCAGGTCGGCGGCGTTCACACATTCATTAATTTTGTGAATGGTTGCGTTCACGGGGCCCAGCTCAACCACCTGCGCCCCCATGCGGGCGATAAACCGACCGTCAGAGGTGCCGCCGTTGGTCAACAGCTGCGGTTTGATCTCATTATAGTGCTCAATTGCGCTCACCACCGCATCCACCAGTTTACCGCGCCCGGTGAGGAACGGCTGGCCGGAGAGCCACCACTCCACGCTGTAACGCAGCTGGTATTTTTCCAGCAGGGAGACCACGCGGGCTTTGATCATCTCGTCCGTCAGTTCCGTACTGAAGCGGAAGTTGAACTGGACGAACATATCGCCGGGGATCACGTTGTTGCTGCCGGTACCGGACTGTACGTTGGCGATCTGCATGCTGGTTGGCGGGAAAAATTCATTGCCTTTATCCCACTCGATATTGACCAGCTCCGCCAGCATCGGCGCCGCGCGATGGACAGGGTTATCGGCAAGGTGCGGATAGGCAACATGGCCCTGCACGCCGTGAATGGTCAGGTTGCAGGTCAGCGAGCCGCGGCGGCCGTTTTTCACCACATCGCCGACCACCTCGGTACTGGAGGGTTCGCCGACCAGACAGTAGTCCAGACACTCATTACGCGCCATCAGCGTTTCCACCACTTTGACGGTGCCGTTTTTGGCGCTGGCCTCTTCATCTGAGGTGATCAAGAACGCCAGTCTGCCGCGATGATTCGGGTACTGCGCGACAAAACGTTCCGCCGCCACCACCATCGCCGCCAGCGAGCCTTTCATATCAGCTGCGCCGCGGCCGAACAGCATGCCGTCGCGGATGGTCGGTTCGAACGGGGGGTTGATCCAGCGGTCGGCATCGCCTGCCGGGACCACGTCGGTGTGGCCGGCGAAGGCCAGCGTCTCGCCGTGGCCGCGCCAGGCCCAGAAATTCTGTGTATCGCCGAAATCCATCGGTTCAACGGTAAAGCCGATCGCACGCAGGCGTTCAATCATTAACGCCTGGCATCCCGCATCATCGGGGCTAAGGGAAGGGCGGCGAATAAGCTGCTGAGCCAGCTCAATGACCGGGCAAGACATAGACTATACCTCGTTAAACTGCTGATAACTTGCTTCACTAAAACCCAGCAGCATAGGACGACCGGGCGCACAGAGCAATGGGCGTTTGATAATCGCCGGCATTTCCAGCATCAATGCGGCGGCGGCGTCGGCATTATCGATGCTGTTGCGCAGCGACTCGTCGAGTTTGCGCCAGGTGGTGCCGCGGGTGTTCAGCAGCGCCTGCCAGCCCAGTTCGGCAATAAAGGTATCCAGTTGCGCGCGGTCAAGGCCATCGGCGCGGTAGTCATGAAACTGATACGCAATCTGATGCGCTTCCAGCCAGCGGCGGGCTTTTTTAATGGTATCGCAGTTTTTAATTCCGTACATGGTGAGCATAGATAAACCTTTCACATTCAATTAAGCGGTTAACTCAGATATTTCCGAATATATAAGTCTTACTGAAATAATACGTGATTCAGATGAATAAATATAACTTTTTACCGGGTATCTCATTCAATTGACGGCGTGGTGAAATTTTGCTCATTCGCGGAAGTGATGTGAGGCTATTAACAATATTGCGAAAATGTTGCCTGAGAGTGCTCTGCGTCACATAATTTTTACATACGAAACGGCATAGTGGCGGCAACCAGAGGTTTTATCTCTGTCAGACGTCCACAAGACAATCAGAGCAATAGGGGAGCCCAACTTCCCATCAGCAATGAAGTTATATAGAATCGACCATAATAATAAGAGAGGCTATTATGATTGAACATGAACTGGGGAACTGGAAAGATTTTATTGAAGGCATGCTTCGTAAATAAATTTCCGTAATGTGAGCAGGGGAATAACGCGAAGTAAATAAGCGCGTCATCGTTCTGAACACATAAAGAAGGCGACCTTAAGGGTCGCCTTTTCTGTTATTAAGGCTCGCCGCCAACGCCCGACGGCTTATTGCGGACGCTCCTTCAGCGGAAAGCGACGGCGTACCAGCACAAAGAACAGCGGCACGAAAAAGATGGCCAGCACGGTGGCGGAGATCATCCCGCCCATCACCCCGGTACCGACCGCATGCTGGCTGCCGGAACCGGCCCCGGTGCTGGTCGCCATCGGCAGCACGCCGAAGATAAACGCCAGCGAGGTCATCAGGATGGGGCGCAGGCGCTGACGGCAGGCCGACAGCGTGGCGCTGAGCAGATCCTGGCCTTTCTCGTTCAGCTCGTTGGCGAACTCAACGATCAGAATGGCGTTTTTCGCCGACAGGCCGATCACCGTTAACAGGCCCACCTGGAAGTAAACATCATTCTCCAGGCCGCGCACCCAGGTCGCCAGCAGGGCGCCAATCACCCCGAGCGGGACCACCAGCATCACCGAGAACGGCACCGACCAGCTCTCGTACAGCGCCGCCAGGCACAGGAACACCACCAGCAGCGAAATCGCGTACAGTGCCGGCGCCTGAGCGCCAGAGAGGCGTTCCTGGTAGGACATGGCGGTCCATTCGAGGCCAAAGCCGGTTGGCAACTGCGCGGCCAGCTTCTCCATCATGTCCATCGCGGTGCCGGTACTGATACCCGGCGCCGCCTCACCAACGATCTCCACCGCCGAGTAGCCATTGTAGCGTTCCAGCCGCGGCGAGCCGGTCTCCCAGCGTGAGGTGGCGAAGGCCGAGAACGGCACCATCGTGCCGCTGCTGTTGCGGACATACCAGAGATTGATATCGTCTGGCAGCATCCGGTATTTCGCCGCTGCCTGGACGTAGACTTTCTTCACCCGGCCGCGATCCATAAAGTCGTTGACGTAGCTCGACCCCCACGCGGTTTGCAGCGTATCGTTGATGTCGTCAATAGAGACGCCCAGCGCCTGCGCTTTACGCTGATCGATATCGACCTGCAGCTGCGGACTGTCGTCGAGCCCGTTATGGCGGACCCGGGTCAACAGTGGGTTTTTGCCGGCCAGCTCAAGCAGCGTATCGCGTGCCGCCATCAGCGCATCGTGCCCCTTACCGGCGTGATCCTCAAGCTCCATATCGAAGCCTGCCGAACTGCCGAGGCCGCTGATGGCCGGCGGGCTGCTGGCGATGACCCGCGCTTCGTTGATCTGATTAAACGCTTTGGTGGCGCGTTCAATAATGGCAAAGGAGGAGCCGGTTTCCGGGTCGCGCTGGTCCCAGTCTTTGAGACGCACAAACATGCGGGCCACGTTCTGCCCGTTGCCGCCGGGGCCGGAACCGACGGTGGCAAATACCGATTCGACGTTCTGCTTCTCATTATTGAGGAAGTAATCTTCCGCTTTTTGCACTACTTTCAGCGTCTGCTGCTGAGTAGCGCCGCTCGGCAACTGGACCGAGGTGGTGAACATCCCGCGATCTTCCAGCGGCAGGAACGAGGTGGGCAGATGCAGGAACAGGAACACCATCCCGCCGAGCAGGACGACGTAGATCAGCATCCAGCGCAGCGAGCGGTGAAGAATTTTGCCGACAAAGGTTTCGTAGCGGCTGGCGCTGCGGTTGAAGGTGCGGTTGAACCAGCCGAAGAAGCCTTTTCTTTCATGGGATTCACCTGGCTTAACCGGCTTGAGCAGCGTGGCGCAAAGGGCCGGAGTGAGGATCATGGCCACCAGCACCGAGAGGACCATCGCCGCGACGATAGTGATTGAGAACTGGCGATAGATGGCCCCGGTGGTGCCGCCGAAGAAGGCCATTGGCACAAACACCGCCGACAGCACCATGGCGATCCCCACCAGTGCGCCTTGAATTTGCCCCATCGATTTGCGGGTCGCCTCGCGGGGCGACAGGCCCTCCTCGCTCATGATGCGCTCGACGTTCTCCACTACCACGATGGCGTCATCCACCAGCAGGCCGATCGCCAGCACCATCGCGAACATCGTCAGGGTGTTGATGCTGTAGCCACAGGCATACAGCACCGCAAAGGTGCCCATCAGCACCACCGGCACGGCGATGGTCGGGATCAGGGTGGCGCGGAAGTTCTGCAGGAACAGATACATCACGAGGAAGACCAGCAGGATCGCCTCCAGCAGCGTTTTGACCACATCAGTGATGGAGGCCTTTACGAAGGAGGTCGTCTCGTAGGCGACTTTATATTCCAGACCGTGAGGAAAATACTGCGACAGCTCATTGAGGCGATTGATCACTCGCTCCGCCGTGGCCATTTCGTTGGCGCCGGAAGCAAGCTTAATTCCCAGGCCCGAAGCGGCCTGCCGGTTGTAGCGGCTGAGGTAGTCGTACTTCTCCGCCCCCATCTCGACGGTGGCGACATCGCCCAGCGTCACCTCTGAACCATCCTGATTGACGCGCAGGGTGATATTGCGGAACTGCTCCGGGGTTTGTAGCAGAGATTGCGAGTTGATGGTGGCGTTTAGCGCCTGCTTATCGACCGAAGGCGTCCCGCCAAGCTGGCCGACGGCAATCTGGGCGTTCTGCGAACTGATGGCGTCGGTCACATCCTTGGTGGTCAGCTGGTAGCTATTGAGCTTCGCCGGGTCGAGCCAGATGCGCATTGAGTATTGCGAGCCGTAGGCGTCGATATCCCCCACGCCGTTGACGCGGCTGAGCGGGTCCTGAATGTTACTGGCGACGTAGTCGGCAATATCTTGTTTATCCATGCTGCCGTCGGTGGAGACGAAGGCGAGGGTCAGGATATTGGTGTCGCCGGTCTTGCGCACCGTCACCCCCTGGTTTTGCACCGCCTGCGGCAGTTTACGCATCGCCGACTGCAGCTGGTTCTGAACCTGCTGCACGGCTTCGTCCGGGTCGGTACCGGCGGTGAAGCTGAGGGTGATCGTCGCCTGGCCAGTGGCGCTGCTCTGGGATGACATATACATCAGGTTATCGAGGCCGGTCATATTCTGTTCGATAACCTGGGTGACGGTATTCTCCAGGGTTTGCGCGGAGGCGCCGGGATAGTTGGCGGTGATCCGCACGTTCGGCGGGGCGAGGTCGGGATACTGTTCAACGGGAAGCGACAAAATGGCAAGGGTGCCCGTCAGACATAACAGGATTGCCAGCACCCACGCAAAAATGGGGCGATCGATAAAGAAATTCGCCATCAGAATAAAGACCTCATATGCACATTTTTTTGTTATTGCACAGCCTGTGCCACTTTAGCGCCAGCGCCTCCGGCAATCGTGGAGAAATTAAGGAGATAGTGTAATTTATCATGTTGCTTTTGCCGTATCGTAAAGAAACCTCGAACTTTCCTGCCAGCAGGCAGTGAGCCTGCTTTGCAGCCTCAGACAGGCGCATTATCCCTTGCCGGTGTGAAACCTCATTTCATTTAAGTCAAAAAAATTGATCCAAAACGGATTCTCTCCAGAAAAAGTTTATCCTGGGCATTTGGACATTGTTCCGGCGCCGTCTTGTCGGGTAATAAATAGTCATGCGCATTGAGGGGTTATTCACCAAGAAGACAAAAGGAAGCCATGAACCACTTTATTTTGAGCGATAGTCGAAAATGTATCGGCTGCCAGGCCTGCGAAGTGGCCTGCGTAATGGCGCATAACGAGGAGCAACACGTGCTGACCCCGCAGCGCTTTTTACCTCGTATCACCGTCATCAAAGCGGCGGGCCAGCGTAACGCTATCACCTGCCGCCACTGTGAAGACGCCCCCTGCGTCCGCAGTTGCCCCAACGACGCCATTGCCCAGTCCGGCGACAGCGTTCAGGTCAGTCAGGAGAAATGCATTGGCTGTAAATCCTGCATGGTGGCCTGCCCGTTCGGGGTGATGCAGGTGGTGGTGACGCCGCAGGCTGCGGGCCTGGTAAAGGCCAGCGCGCAGAAATGCGATCTGTGCCAGGGCCGCGAAGCGGGACCGGCCTGTGTGGAAAACTGTCCCGCGCAGGCACTGACCCTCGCCGACGATGAGACGTTGACCGCGCTGGCGAAGCAGCGGCGACTGCGCTCGGCATGCCAGGAGGTGCAGCCGTGGCAGCGCGGTACGCCGACCTGCAGCCAGCCCAATGTTGGCGCGAAGGTCAGGCAAATGGCGATGACGCCGCCGCGCGGGGAGCCGGATAAGCTGGCGGCGGAGGCGCGTAAGAGCCACTTTGAGGAGATCTATCAGCCGTTCACCCCGGCGCAGGCGCAGCAGCAGGCCGCCCGCTGCCTCACGTGTGGGGAACACAGTATTTGCGAATGGACCTGCCCGCTGCATAACCATATCCCGCAGTGGGTCGAGCTGGTTAAGGCGGGGGATATCGCCGCCGCGGTCGCGCTTTCCCATCAGACCAACTGCCTGCCGGAGATCACCGGTCGCGTCTGCCCCCAGGACCGGCTGTGTGAAGGTGCCTGCACCCTGCGCGATGAAAGCGGCGCAGTCACCATCGGCAACATTGAGCGCTATATTTCCGACCAGGCGCTGGCCAGCGGCTGGCGTCCGGACCTCTCGCAGGTTAAGCCGAGCGGTAAGCGGGTGGCGATTATCGGCGCCGGGCCGGCCGGGCTGGCCTGCGCCGATGTGCTGGTGCGTCACGGCGTCCAGCCGGTGGTTTTTGACCGTCATCCGGAGATTGGCGGTCTGCTGACCTTCGGCATCCCGGCGTTCAAGCTGGATAAATCGCTGCTGGCCCGGCGGCGGGCCATTTTCAGCGAGATGGGTATCCGCTTTGAGCTCAATTGCGAGGTGGGGAAAGATATCCCCATGGCGACGCTGCTGGCCGACTATGACGCGGTGTTCGTCGGCGCCGGAACCTATCGCTCCATGAAGGCGGGGTTGCCGAACGAAGAGGCCCCCGGCGTTTACGATGCGCTGCCGTTCCTCATTGCCAACACCAAACAGGTGATGGGGCTGGCGGCATCGGCTCAGGAGCCTTATATCAACACTGCCGGGCTGAACGTCGTCGTGCTGGGCGGCGGCGATACAGCGATGGACTGCGTGCGCACCGCGCTGCGTCACGGCGCCCGCCAGGTGACCTGCGCCTATCGGCGGGATGAAGCCAACATGCCGGGCTCGAAAAAAGAGGTCAAAAACGCCCGCGAAGAGGGGGCGGTCTTTGAGTTTAACGTCCAGCCGGTGACCCTGGAGCTGGACGAAAGCGGGCGAGTGAACGGGGTACGCTTTTTGCGCACCGAGCTGGGCGCCCCGGACGCGGGAGGAAGACGCCGCCCGACGCCGATCCCCGGCAGTGAGTTTGTTATGCCGGCGGATGCGGTGATCATGGCCTTTGGCTTCCACCCGCACCGCATGCCCTGGCTGGAAGCGGCGGGCGTGGCGCTGGACAGCCAGGGGCGCATCAAAGCCGGCGTCGAGAGCCGTTACCGTTACCAGACCAGTCAGGAGAAGATCTTTGCCGGCGGCGATGCCGTGCGCGGCGCAGACCTTGTAGTGACGGCGATGGCGGAAGGCCGTCACGCGGCGCAGGGGATTTTGGACTATCTGGCGCTGAAAACGACGCCGCTTCACTGACGACAAACCCGGCCCCGCAGCGTAGTATGAGGGCGTCCTTTTACGCTGTGGGGTCGGTATGTCACTCAATATTCACGTCATTAAAGATAAAATCCTCTCTGAGAACTGGTTCGTACTACGCAACATGACTTATGAGCTAACGCGGGCGGACGGCAGCGTCGTGCGCCATAAGCGCGAAGTCTACGATCGCGGCAATGGCGCCACCGTACTGCTGTATAACCGCCATAAGCAGACGGTGGTCCTGGTGCGGCAGTTCCGGGTCGCCACCTGGGTCAATGGCAATCATGACGGCATGCTGATTGAAACCTGCGCCGGGCTGCTGGACAACGACGAGCCGGAAGCCTGCATTCGTAAAGAGGCGGTGGAAGAGACCGGCTACGAAGTGGGCGAGGTGCGTAAGCTGTTTGAGCTGTTTATGTCGCCAGGGGGCGTCACCGAAGTGGTGCATTTCTTTATCGCCGAGTACAGCGACGCGCAGCGAACCACCAGCGGCGGCGGGGTGGATGATGAAGCCATCGAGGTGCTGGAGCTGCCTTTTAGCCAGGCGCTGCAGATGGTCGCTGACGGTGAGATCCGCGACGGTAAGGCGGTCATCCTGCTGCAGTATCTGCAAACCTCCGGCCTGATGTCGGGGAACTCTGACAAATCCGATTGAGTAAGCGGCTGCCGTTGTCCAGGATAGGCGCCGTGGTCGGGTTTATCTGGGGTCGGGCGGTTCATGCTTTTTCGCATCATTTTTTTCCTCTTTCTGGCGGTGCTGCCTTGCTCGCAGGCATGGTCGGCACCGACGCAGCAGCGCTTCAACGACTGGCAGGTCACCTGTAACAACCAAAATTTCTGCGTCACCCGTAACGTGGGGCTGCATTATGGGCTGGTGATGACCCTCAGCCGCAGCGCCGGAGCAGTGACTGACGCCAGCCTGCGTATCGAACTGGGGGGCACCGGTAATCCGGTGGCGACGCTAGCGCCGATAGCGCCGCGCCTGCTGCTGGATGGCAAACCGGTGTCCCTGACCGACAAGCGCTGGCACATTGAAGATAAGCTCATTAAAACCGCCGACAGCGTGACGATCGATGCATTTCTCCAGCAGGTTCAGGAGGGGAAAGCTCTCTCGCTGGCCAATGGCCTGCAGAGCATCTCCCTGCAGGGGTTGAAAGCGGCTCTGTTTTTTATCGACGATCTGCAAAAGCGGGTAGGCAGTGAAACGGCCTGGGTCGGCAAAGGGGAAGAGCCGCCGCTCAGCGTACCGCCGGCCCCGGCGCTGCGCGCAGTGGCGACCGCGGAAACAGCGCAGTCGCCGCTGGGGCGTGAGGAGCTCAACGATCTGATGGACTACGGTAATGAGCGGATGACCAACAGCAACTGCTCCCTCGATCCCTTCCGCCGTGAAATTCGCGTTACTGCGCTGACGGATGACAAAGTGCTGCTGATGACCAGCTGCGAATCCGGCGCGTACAACACCGTCTGGCTGGCCTGGCTGGTCTCCCGCCAGCGGCCCTATGTCGCCCGTCAGGTGCGGCTGACGCTGCCGTTTCAGCCACCGGGCGAGGCACCGCGGGAGATCGAGCTTATCAACGCCAGCTACGATGATCGCCGCCATGAGCTGGTGACCCTGGATAAAGGCCGCGAGGCCGGCGATTGCGGGATCCAGACCCGCTGGCGTTTTGACGGCCAGCGGTTCAGTCTCTCCCGCTACGCGCAGCAGCCGACGTGTGATAACTGGCAGGGGCCAGACGCCTGGCCCACGCTGTGGATCACCCGTTAAGCACCTGCTCCGCGGTGGCGACGATATGGTCGACCGTAAAGCCAAAGAACGGAAACAGCTGCTCTGCCGGGGCGGATTCGCCATAGCCGGTCATGCCGACGATCTTGCCTTTTAAGCCGACATATTTATACCAGTAGTCCGCTATCCCGGCCTCGACCGCCACCCGGGCGCTGACGTCCGACGGCAGCACCGACTCGCGCCAGGCCTCATCCTGGGCATCAAACACATCGGTGGAAGGGAGCGAGACGACCCGCACATTCACCCCGTTCGCCAACAGTTTTTCTGCGGCCAGCACAGTGATCTCCACTTCCGAGCCGGTGGCGATGAGGATCAGGTCGGGCTTCCCGCCGGCATCTTTCAGCACGTAGCCTCCCCGGGCAATAGCCTGCACCTGTTCCGGGGTGCGCGGCATCTGCGCCAGGTTTTGCCGCGACAGGATCAGCGCCGTTGGTCCGTTCTGGCGCGCAATGGCCGCCTGCCAGGCGACGGCGGTCTCCACCTGGTCGCAGGGGCGCCAGGTGCTGAAGTTGGGCGTCAGTCGCAGACTGGCCAGCTGTTCCACCGCCTGGTGCGTCGGGCCATCTTCCCCGAGACCGATGGAGTCATGGGTATAGACCATGATCTGCCGGGCCTTCATCAGGGCCGCCATGCGCGCGGCGTTGCGGGCGTATTCCACAAACATCAGGAAGGTCGAGGTATACGGAATGAAGCCCCCGTGCAGGGCGATGCCGTTGGCCACCGCGGTCATGCCAAATTCGCGCACGCCGTAGTGGATATAGTTGCCCGCAGGATCGTCTTTAATCGATGTCGAGCCAGACCAGATGGTCAGGTTACTCGGCGCAAGATCCGCCGAACCGCCCAGCAGTTCCGGGAGATGCGGGCCGTAGGCGTTCAGCGCGTTTTGCGAGGCCTTGCGGCTGGCGATTTTCGCCGGCTCGGCCTGCAGTTTCGCCACGTAGTCGCGGGCGGTCGCGGCAAAGTCTTCCGGCAGGGTGCCATCCATGCGGCGAGTCAGCTCAGCGGCCAGCTCCGGAAACTGCTGCTGGTAGGCGGCGAATTTCTCGTTCCAGGCGTGCTCGGCTTTTTCGCCGCGCGGACGCGCATCCCAGCCCTGATAGATCTCTTTCGGGATCTCGAAGGGCGGATATTTCCAGCCCAGCTGCTGGCGGGCCAGGGCCACCTCTTTTTCGCCCAGCGCCGCGCCGTGAGACTCTTCCGACCCCGCTTTGTTGGGCGAACCGAAGCCGATGATGGTCCGACAGATAATCAGCGACGGCTTATCTTTCACCGCCTGCGCTTCCGCAATGGCCTGTTTAATGGCCTGCGGATCGTGACCATCAATGTCACCGATCACATGCCAGTGATAAGCGCGGAAGCGTTCGGCCGTATCATCGGAAAACCAGCCTTCGGTTTTGCCGTCGATGGAGATGCCGTTGTGATCGTAAAAACCGATCAGCTTACCCAGTCCGAGCGTACCGGCCAGCGAACAGGCCTCATGGGAGATCCCCTCCATCAGGCAGCCATCGCCCATGAAAACCCAGGTGTGATGGTCGATAATCTCATGACCGGGGCGGTTAAACTGTGCCGCCAGGGTGCGTTCGGCGATGGCCATGCCGACGGCGTTCGCCAGCCCCTGGCCCAGCGGGCCGGTGGTGGTCTCCACCCCGGGGGTATAGCCATGCTCCGGGTGGCCCGGCGTTTTTGAGTGCAACTGACGGAACTGCTTGAGTTCTGACAGCGGCAGATCGTAGCCGGTCAGGTGCAACAGGCTGTAGAGCAGCATCGACGCGTGGCCGTTGGACAGAATAAAGCGGTCGCGGTCCACCCAGCCAGGGTTCTGCGGATTGTGCTTGAGAAAATCGTTCCACAGCACTTCGGCAATGTCTGCCATCCCCATTGGCGCACCGGGGTGGCCGGAATTGGCTTTCTGCACCGCGTCCATACTCAGGGCGCGGATGGCGTTGGCAAGCTCTCTTCGGGACATAGTTTTCTCCGTGAGACTAAAGTGACAGTTTGGCGGCAAGCAGATCTTCCAGTTTGCGCTGATCGACGGCGAACAGGCGGATCCCCTCCGCCAGCTTTTCGACCGCCATCGGGTCCTGATTATGTTCCCAGCGGAACTCCGCCTCGCTGAGCGGCACCGGGCGCGGCAGGATCTGGCTGGCAGGGATCAGTTTGCGCACCACCGGGGCGTCGCTGGCCTGCAGCTCTTTTAACAAGGGCGGGGCGATGGTCAGCCGGTCGCAGCCGACCAGGGCGAGGATCTGTTCGGTGCGGCGGAAGCTGGCGCCCATCACGATGGTGGTGTATTTATGCTGTTTGAAGTAGTCATAGATATTGCGCACCGATTTCACCCCCGGATCTTCCTCCACCACGTAAGGATCCAGCGGCTTACGCGCCTGATACCAGTCATAAATACGCCCGACGAAAGGGGAGATCAGATAGACCCCGGCTTCGGCGCAGGCCCGGGCCTGGGCGAAGGAAAACAGCAGCGTCAGGTTGCAGTGGATGCCTTCTTTTTCCAGCGTCTCGGCGGCGCGGATCCCCTCCCAGGTGGATGCCAGTTTGATCAGGATCCGCGACTTATCAATGCCCATCTCCTGATACAGCGCCACCAGATGGCGCGCCTTCTCGATGCTCTTCTCCCGGTTGAAGGAGAGCCGGGCGTCCACCTCGGTGGAGACCCGGCCCGGAATGCTTTTGAGGATCTCCGCGCCAAAATTGACCGCCAGCTTATCGCAGGCGTGAGTCACCTGCGCTTCACGGCCGCCTCCTTGCTTTTTCGCCCAGGCGATGGCGTCGTCAATGAGTCCGCTATAGGACGCCAGGCCGGCGGCCTTCAGCAGCAGGGAGGGGTTAGTGGTGGCATCTTCCGGATGATAGTGGCGAATGGATTCGATGTCGCCGCTGTCGGCGACCACGGTGGTGAACTGCTTGATGCTGTCTAGCTGATTCATAGATAAGTCCTCCTGGAACAAGGTGTTACATGAGTGCTTGCCGGTATGCGGTATAAATAGTGATGAGGTACATAACCAAAAAGCATAGCAGACGGGGCTATTATTGGCGGCGAATCCGGGTAACATAACCGCTATAAATTGATAACAACCAGATCATAGCGATGGCCAGAGTTTGGCGGTGTTCAAAGTTTATCGCCCCGCCAGGAGGGATACTGTCTGCCACTGAAAGGTGAACGACAGGATGGTCATCACGCTTTTCCCCTACGAACGATACGTGAAAGAAAGGAATAGAAAATGGATGAGCAGTTAAAACAGAGCGCCCTCGACTTCCACGAATTTCCGGTTCCCGGAAAAATCCAGGTCTCGCCGACCAAACCTCTCGCCACCCAGCGCGATTTGGCGCTGGCCTACTCGCCGGGCGTCGCGGCCCCCTGTCTGGAAATCGAAAAAGATCCGCTGGCCGCCTACAAATACACTGCCCGCGGCAACCTGGTGGCGGTCGTCTCCAACGGCACCGCGGTGCTGGGGCTGGGGAATATCGGCGCGCTGGCCGGCAAGCCGGTGATGGAGGGCAAAGGCGTCCTGTTTAAGAAATTCGCCGGCATCGATGTGTTTGATATCGAAGTCGATGAGCTGGATCCGGACAAATTCATTAACGTCGTCGCCGCCCTCGAGCCGACCTTCGGCGGTATCAACCTGGAAGATATTAAAGCGCCGGAGTGTTTCTACATCGAGCAGCAGCTGCGCGAGCGGATGAATATTCCGGTTTTCCATGACGATCAGCATGGCACGGCGATCATCAGCACCGCGGCGATCCTCAACGGTCTGCGCGTCGTCGAGAAGAATCTGTCCGACGTGCGGATGGTGGTCTCCGGCGCGGGCGCGGCGGCGATCGCCTGCATGAACCTGCTGGTGGCGCTGGGGATGCAAAAGCACAACATCGTGGTCTGCGATTCGAAAGGCGTCATCTATAAAGACCGTGAACCGAACATGGCGGAAACCAAAGCCGCCTACGCAGTGGAAGACGACGGCAAACGTACGCTTGATGATGTGATCGACGGCGCCGACATTTTCCTCGGCTGCTCTGGCCCGAAAGTGCTGACTCCGGAGATGGTGAAGAAGATGGCGCGCGCGCCGCTGATCCTTGCCCTGGCCAACCCGGAGCCGGAAATTCTGCCGCCGCTGGCGAAGCAGGTCCGCGATGACGCCATCATCTGTACCGGTCGCTCCGACTACCCTAACCAGGTCAACAATGTGCTCTGCTTCCCGTTCATCTTCCGCGGCGCGCTGGACGTCGGCGCGACGGCGATCAACGAAGAGATGAAGCTGGCGGCGGTGCACGCCATTGCCGAGCTGGCCCATGCTGAGCAGAGCGAAGTGGTGGCCTCCGCCTATGGCGATCAGGATTTAAGCTTTGGTCCGGACTACATCATTCCGAAACCGTTCGACCCGCGGCTGATCGTCAAGATTGCCCCTGCGGTGGCGAAGGCGGCAATGGATTCCGGCGTGGCAACGCGCCCCATCGCTGATTTTGACGCCTATATCGAGAAGCTGAGCGAGTTCGTCTATAAAACCAACCTGTTTATGAAGCCTATCTTCTCTCAGGCGCGCAAAGAGCCGAAGCGCGTGGTGTTGGCGGAAGGGGAGGAGACCCGGGTGCTGCACGCCACTCAGGAGCTGGTGTCGCTGGGGCTGGCCAAACCGATTCTGGTGGGGCGCCCTAGCGTGATTGAAATGCGCATCCAGAAGCTGGGTCTGCAGATCAAGGCCGGCGTTGACTTTGAGATCGTCAATAATGAATCCGACCCGCGGTTTAAAGAGTACTGGAGCGAGTACTACCAGCTGATGAAGCGCCGCGGCATTACCCAGGAGCAGGCGCAGCGGGCGGTGATTAGCAACACCACGGTGATTGGCGCCATCATGGTTCATCGCGGTGAAGCGGATGCGATGATCTGCGGGACTATCGGCGAGTACCACGACCACTACCGCGTGGTGCAGCCGCTGTTTGGCTATCGCGACGGCGTCAGCACCGCCGGGGCGATGAATGCGCTGCTGCTGCCGAGCGGCAACACCTTTATCGCCGACACCTATGTCAATCACGATCCCTCCCCGGAAGAGCTGGCGGAGATCACCCTGATGGCGGCGGAAAGCGTGCGTCGCTTCGGTATTGAGCCGCGGGTGGCATTGCTGTCGCACTCCAACTTTGGTTCCGCCGACTGCCCGTCAGCCAGCAAGATGCGCAAAACCCTTGAACTGGTGAAGGCGAGCGCCCCGGAGCTGATGATCGATGGCGAAATGCATGGCGACGCCGCGCTGGTGGAAAGCATCCGCAACGACCGCATGCCGGACAGCCCGCTGAAGGGATCGGCCAATATTCTGGTGATGCCGAATATGGAAGCCGCCCGGATCAGCTATAACCTGCTGCGTGTCTCCAGTTCGGAAGGGGTGACCGTCGGGCCAGTGCTGATGGGGGTGGCGAAGCCGGTGCATATTCTGACGCCGATCGCCTCCGTACGCCGCATTGTGAATATGGTGGCGCTGGCGGTTGTCGAAGCGCAAACCGAACCGCTGTAATCTCGTTTTTTTCCCATTAACGCGCGGAGAGTTTTCCGCGCACAATATCAGGCAGGCCGGCGAGTAAAAACGCTGAGCCTGCCTTTTTAATTCCGCCGCATTATTATTTTCTCTCCTGAGTGATCCACTTCACCTTTTAACCCCACTTGCCGAAATTTGTTATTTGCCGCGCTGAAATACCGTCACCATGAGGACAGATTTCAGGGGGGCAATCAGTCATGGATAAAGAACGCATTATTCAGGAATTCGTACCAGGCAAACAGGTCACGCTGGCGCATCTGATTGCCCACCCGGGAGCGGAGCTGGCGAAAAAGATCGGCGTACCCGAATCCGGCGCGATCGGCATTATGACGCTGACACCGGGGGAAACAGCGATGATCGCCGGCGATCTGGCGATGAAGGCCGCCGATGTGCACATCGGTTTTCTCGACCGGTTTAGCGGCGCGCTGGTGATCTACGGTTCGGTCGGCGCGGTGGAGGAGGCGCTCCTGCAGACCATCGGCGGGTTAGGCCGCTTATTAAATTATACCTTGTGCGAATTAACGAAAAGTTAATTGAGAGCGACCATGAAGCGTATTGCCATTGTCGGCACCGTCGGTGCAGGAAAAACCACATTATTTAATGCCCTGCAGGGAAATTATTCCCTCGCCAGAAAAACGCAGGCGCTGGAATTTAACGATCGTGGCGACATCGATACACCCGGGGAATATTTCAGCCATCCTCGCTGGTATCACGCCTTAATTACCACCCTGCAGGATGTGGACACCCTGATTTATGTCCATGCGGCCAATGATACCGAAAGTCGCCTGCCTCCCGGGTTACTGGATATTGGCAGCCGAAAGCACCTTATCGTGGCGATCAGCAAAACGGATCTGCCGGATGCCAACGTCGCCGCGGTGCGGCAGCTGCTGGACGGGATGGGGTTTCAGGCGCCGGTTTTCGCCCTCAACGGTTGCGATCCGCAAAGCGTCGCGTCGCTGGAAAATTATTTGAGTGAGCTCAGCCAAAAGGAGGAAGGGCCAGGTGAAGAAACTCATTACCGCTAACGATATTCGTGCCGCCCACGCGCGCGGCGAACAGGCGATGTCAGTTGTTCTGCGCGCCAGCATTATCACCCCGGAAGCGCGCGAAGTCGCCGAGCTGCTGGGATTCACTATCACCGAGGATGATGGCGCCGCGCCGGCGGCGACAGCGGCGAACAGCGACAAAACGGAAAGCCAGCGGATCCGCGAAACCATCCTGGCGCAGTTGCCGGAAGGCCAGTTTACCGAAAGCCTGGTGGCGCAGCTGATGGAAAAGGTGATGAAGGAGAAGCAGTCCCTGGAGCAGGAGGCGATGCAGCCAGGATTTGACTCCGTGACCGGCAAAGGCGGCATCAAAGTGATCGACGGCAGCAGCGTGAAGTTTGGCCGCTTCGACGGCGCCCAGCCGCACTGCGTCGGCTTAACGGACCTGGTGACCGACCAGGATGGCAGCAGCATGGCCGCCGGATTTATGCAGTGGGAGAACGCCTTCTTCCCGTGGACGCTGAACTACGACGAAATCGATATGGTGCTGGAGGGCGAGCTGCATGTGCGCCATCAGGGGGAAACGCTGATTGCCAAAGCAGGGGACGTCATGTTTATCCCGAAAGGCGCCAGTATCGAATTCGGTACCCCGTCGACGGTGCGCTTCCTGTACGTCGCCTGGCCGGCAAACTGGCAATCGCTATGAACGATTTCATTACCGAAGCGTGGCTCAGAGCGAATCATACGCTCAGCGAAGGCGGTGAAATCCATCTTCCTGCCGACGCTCGCCTGACGCCCTCGGCGAGGGAGCTGCTGGAAAGTCGGCATCTGCGGGTCAAATTTCTCGACCGCCAGGGGCGCCTGTTTGTCGAGGATGACGAACAGACGCCGCAGCCGGTGCATGTCCTGACCAGCCGCGACCATCCGCCCCAGGCCTGCTGCGAGCTCTGTCACCAGCCGGTGGATAAAAAGCCGGACACCCTGACCCACCTGACGGCCGATACCCTGGTGGCGAAAAACGATCCGCGGCTGGCCTTCCGTGCGGTGCTGGACAGCACCATCGCTCTGACGGTGTGGCTGCAAATTGAACTGGCGGAGTCCTGGCAGCCGTGGCTGATGGATATCCGTTCGCGGCTGGGCAACATCATGCGCGCCGACGCGCTGGAGGAGCCGCTGGCGGCGCAGTCGATAGCCGGATTCAGCGAGGGACAGTTACACCGTCTGTCCCATCAGCCGCTGCGCTTCCTGGGCCACGATCACCTGGTGCCGGAGGCCCGCCATGGGCGCGAGGTCGCGCTGCTTAATCTGCTGCGCGGCAAAGTCCGCGAGGCGGAGGTGACCGCGGCGCAGGTGTTTATCACGCCGCAATTTGCGGTCCGGCGCGCCGATATTATGCAAGCGCTCAACCGTCTCTCCAGCGCGGTCTACGTGATGATGATCCTGGGCGTGACGGATTCGCCGCCAACCCTCAGCCAGCTGCAGCAGCACCTGGGAGGTGAAGATGATCATTGACCAATGCCGCAAACTGGCGCTGCGCGCCCCCGCCCGAGTGGTGTTCCCGGATGCGCTGGACGTCCGTGTGCTGAAGGCGGCGCATTATCTGCAGCAGCAGGGCCTGGCGCGTCCGATCCTCGTCGCCAGTCCCTTCGCGCTGCGGCAGTTCGCCCTTGGCGAACGTCTGCCGCTGACCGGAGTGCAGATCATTGATCCGCACAGCAACCTGGCGATGCGCGAGGCGTTTGCCGCCGCCTGGCAGGCGCGCGCCGGCGATAAAGCGCCCGCTGACGCCGTCGACAAGCTGGCCGACCCGCTGATGTTCGCCGCGGCGATGGTCAGCGGCGGTGAGGCCGAGGTGTGTATCGCCGGGAATCTCTCGTCAACCGCCAGCGTGCTGCGCGCCGGTCTGCGCCTTATCGGCCTGCAGCCGGGGTGTAAAACGCTCTCTTCGCTGTTTCTGATGCTGCCGCAGTATGCCGGCCAGCCGCTGGGGTTTGCCGACTGCAGCGTGGTGCCGCAGCCGACGGCGGCGCAGCTGGCGGATATCGCGATTGCCAGCGCCGAGACCTGGCAAGCGATCGCTGGCGAAGCGCCGCGGGTGGCAATGCTGTCTTTCTCCACGCACGGCAGCGCCCGGCATCCCTGTGTGGCTAACGTCCAGCAGGCCACGGAGATCGTGCGTCAGCGGGCGCCGCAGCTGATGGTCGATGGCGAACTGCAGTTTGACGCCGCCTTTGTACCGGACGTCGCTGCGCACAAAGCGCCCGGCAGCCCGCTGCGGGGGCGGGCCAATGTGCTGGTCTTCCCATCGCTGGAGGCGGGCAACATCGGCTACAAAATCGCCCAGCGGTTGGGTGGATATCGCGCCATCGGGCCGCTGATCCAGGGCCTCGCCGCCCCGCTTCACGACCTCTCGCGAGGCTGTAGCGTAGAGGAAATTATCGAACTGGCGCTGGTGGCGTCGGTACCGCGCCAGACGGACGCAAGCCGGATCCCCGACTCGTCCACGCTGGTTGAATGAATGGTCCCCTTCAGGACCCCTTATGAGAGGAAAACACAATGGAAGCATTAGGAATGATTGAAACCCGGGGCCTGGTTGCACTGATTGAGGCCTCCGACGCCATGGTCAAAGCGGCCCGCGTCAAGCTGGTAGGCGTGAAACAGATCGGCGGCGGCCTGGTGACCGCCATGGTGCGCGGCGATGTCGCGGCGTGCAAAGCCGCCACGGATGCCGGGGCGGCGGCGGCTCAGCGTATCGGTGAGCTGGTCTCTGTACATGTCATCCCGCGCCCGCATGGCGATCTGGAAGAGGTCTTCCCGATCAGCTTCAAGGGCGATAGCAACATCTAACGGGAGAGGGGGTGCCGGACAGTCCGGGTCGGACAGGACGCTAGCGCGTCGCTATCTGGCAATGACAAGGCATGAATGCCGGATGGCGCTGCGCTTATCCGGCCTGCACATCACACGCGGAGACGGACATGAAGCTGGCTGTTGTTACCGGATATGTGGTCTGCACCGTACGCCATGAAGGGCTGGCCCACGACAAACTGCTGATGGTGGAGATGCTCAATGCCCGCGGCGAACCCGACGGGCAATGCGCGGTCGCCATCGACAACATCGGCGCGGGATGCGGGGAGTGGGTGCTGCTGGTCAGCGGCAGCTCGGCGCGACAGGCGCACGCCCATGGCGCCTCTCCGGTCGATCTGTGCGTGATTGGCATCGTGGATGAGGCTGCGGCCGATGGTCAGGTGCTCTTCCATAAGTAGGGTGAAAAATCATGAATCAACAGGACATTGAACAGGTAGTGAAAGCGGTACTGCTGAAAATGAAAGACAGCAGTCAGCCTGCTGACGCCGTTCATGATAGGGGCGTTTTTGCCTCACTGGATGACGCTGTCGCGGCGGCAACGGCGGCCCAGCAGGGATTAAAGCGGGTGGCGATGCGTCAGCAGGTGATTCAGGCCATTCGTGAGGCGGGTGAAAAGCATGCCCGTGAACTGGCGGAGCTTGCGGTGACGGAGACCGGCATGGGACGCGTTGAAGATAAGTTTGCCAAAAACGTGGCGCAGGCACGGGGTACGCCAGGCGTGGAGTGTCTGACTCCGCAGGTGCTGACCGGCGATAACGGCCTGACGCTGATTGAAAACGCGCCCTGGGGCGTGGTGGCCTCGGTCACGCCCTCGACCAATCCGGCGGCGACGGTGATTAACAACGCCATCAGTCTGATTGCCGCCGGCAACAGCGTAGTCTTTGCCCCCCATCCGGCGGCGAAACAGGTCTCGCAGCGGGCGATCACCTTGCTTAACCAGGCGGTAGTGGCCGCCGGCGGCCCGGCCAACCTGCTGGTGACCGTGGCGAACCCGGATATTGACACCGCCCAGCGGCTGTTTAAGTACCCTGGTATCGGCCTGCTGGTGGTGACCGGCGGCGAAGCAGTGGTCGAGGCGGCGCGCAAACATACCAACAAACGCCTGATTGCCGCCGGGGCCGGCAACCCGCCGGTGGTGGTGGATGAGACCGCCGATCTGCCGCGCGCCGCGCAAGCGATCGTCAAAGGCGCCTCGTTTGATAACAACATCATCTGCGCCGACGAGAAGGTGCTGATCGTGGTCGATAGCGTCGCCGACGAACTGATGCGCCTGATGGAAGGCCAGCAGGCGGTGAAACTCACGGCGGCGCAGGCCGAACAGCTCCAGCCGCTGCTGCTGAAAAATATCGACGAGCGCGGCAAAGGCACGGTCAGCCGCGACTGGGTCGGCCGCGATGCGGGCAAAATCGCCGCGGCGATTGGCCTGCAGGTGCCGGCGCAAACCCGCCTGCTGTTCGTGGAAACCCCTGCCAGCCATCCGTTTGCGGTGACTGAAATGATGATGCCGGTGCTGCCGGTGGTGCGGGTGGCGAACGTCGAGGAGGCCATCGCCCTGGCGGTGCAACTGGAAGGCGGCTGCCACCATACGGCGGCGATGCACTCGCGCAACATCGACAACATGAACCAGATGGCGAATGCCATCGACACCAGCATCTTCGTCAAAAACGGGCCGTGCATCGCCGGGCTTGGGCTGGGCGGCGAGGGCTGGACCACCATGACTATCACCACCCCAACCGGGGAAGGGGTAACCAGCGCGCGGACCTTCGTTCGTCTGCGCCGCTGCGTGCTGGTGGATGCGTTTCGAATCGTATAAGGGATGAACATGGCGCACGACGAACAACGCTGGCTTTCGCCGAGACTGCAAAAAGCCGCTGCCCTGTGTAACCAGGCGCCCGCCGCCAGCGAGTCGCCGCTGTGGCTGGGCATCGATTTGGGCACCTGCGACGTGGTGTCGATGGTGGTCGACCGCGATGGCCAGCCGGTTGCGGTATGTCTTGACTGGGCCGATGTGGTGCGCGACGGCATCGTCTGGGACTTCTTCGGCGCCGTCACCCTCGTGCGCCGTCATCTCGCGACCCTCGAACAGCAGCTGGGCTGCCGCTTTGCGCATGCGGCGACCTCGTTTCCGCCCGGCACCGATCCGCGCATTTCGATCAATGTCCTGGAGTCCGCCGGGCTGGAGATCAGTCATGTGCTGGATGAGCCCACCGCGGTGGCGGATCTGCTGCAGCTCGATAATGCCGGGGTGGTGGACATCGGCGGCGGCACCACCGGGATCGCCATCGTTAAACAGGGCAGGGTGACGTATTCGGCGGATGAAGCCACCGGCGGACACCATATCTCCCTGACTCTGGCCGGGAATCGCGGCATCGGGCTGGAAGAGGCTGAGCAGTACAAGCGCCGCCATGCCGGAGAGATCTGGCCGGTAGTGAAACCGGTGTACGAGAAGATGGCTGAGATTGTCGCCCGACATATTACCGGACAAGGGATTGGTGATTTGTGGCTGGCAGGCGGCGCCTGCATGCAGCCGGGCGTCAGGGCGCTTTTTTGCCAATGTTTCCCGACGCTGAAGGTGCATTTACCCCGGCACAGCCTGTTTATGACCCCGCTGGCAATCGCCAACAGCGGGAGGGAAAAAGCTGAGGGGATCTATGCAAGCTGAACTGCAGACGGCGCTGTTCCACGCCTTCGATACGCTGAATCTTCAGCAAGTGAAAAGCTTCAACGTTCCGCCGGTGACGCTGCACGGCGTCGGCGCGCTGGCGGCCTGCGGCCCGCAAGCGCAGGCCCGGGGCCTGAAGCATCTGTTTGTCATGGTTGACTGTTTTCTCCATCAGGCGGGAATGACCGCCGGGCTGGAGCGTAGCCTGGCGATGAAAGGGGTTGCCATGACCCTCTGGCCCTGTCCCGCCGGCGAACCCTGCGTCACCGATGTCTGCGCTGCGGTCGCCCAGCTGCGGGACGCGCGCTGCGACGGCGTGGTGGCCTTCGGCGGCGGCTCGGTGCTGGATGCGGCGAAAGCGGTGGCGCTGCTGGTCGCCAACCCTGAGCAGACGCTGGGGGAGATGACGGAGCACAGCGAATTACAGCCACGTCTGCCGCTGATTGCGGTGCCGACCACCGCCGGCACCGGGTCAGAAACCACCAACGTGACGGTGATTATCGATGCGGTGAGTGGACGCAAACAGGTGCTGGCGCATGCCTCGCTGATGCCGGATGTGGCGATCCTCGACGCCGCCCTAACTGAGGGCGTTCCCCCGTCTGTCACGGCGATGACCGGGATTGATGCGCTGACCCACGCCGTCGAGGCCTACAGCGCCCGTCACGCCACGCCGTTTACCAACAGTCTGGCGATGGGGGCGATAGCCATGATCGGCGAAGCGCTGCCGAAAGCGGTGGGCTGCGGCCAGGATCTGGCGGCGCGGGAGAACATGCTGCTGGCCTCCTGCATGGCGGGGATGGCGTTTTCCAGCGCCGGGCTGGGGCTATGCCATGCCATGGCGCATCAGCCGGGGGCGGCGCTGCATATTCCGCACGGTCTGGCCAACGCCATGCTGCTGCCAACGGTGATGGGCTTCAACCGTATGGTGTGCCGGGGGCGCTTCAGCCAGATCGGCCGGGCGCTGACCGGCAGGAAAACCGATGACCTTGAGGCAATCGCCGCCGTGCGCGAACTGATTGCGGAAGTCGGTCTGACGATGCGGCTGTCGGATGCCGGCGCGACGCCCGCGCATTACGCCACCTGGGCACAGGCGGCACAGGACGACATCTGTCTGCGCACCAATCCACGCACCGCCACCCGGGAGCAGATTATCGAGCTGTACGCGGCGGCGCAATAAATGCGGATTTTCCCGGAGGCGTGTGGCTGTGGCTTTCCCGGCTCGCGCTGCGCTTAGCCGGGCTACAGGATCACAGCCGTCTGCTATGCCGTAGCCCGGGTAAGGCGTTCACGCCGCGACCCGGGAAAGTTCCCCGAGTGCGGCTAATGTCCCCGTATTCACAGTATCTACCAATCATAAATGACAGGGAGTAAGGGCTATGGGAATTAACGAAATCATCATGTACATCATGATGTTCTTTATGCTGATTGCCGCCGTGGACAGGATCCTGTCGCAGTTCGGCGGCTCGGCGCGCTTTCTCGGCAAACTGGGGAAAAGCATTGAGGGATCCGGCGGTCAGTTTGAAGAAGGGTTTATGGCGATGGGCGCGCTGGGCCTGGCGATGGTCGGGATGACCGCCCTGGCGCCGGTGCTGGCCCATCTGCTCGGTCCGGTGATTATCCCGCTGTATGAGATGCTCGGCGCCAACCCGTCGATGTTTGCCGGCACGCTGCTGGCGTGCGACATGGGCGGTTTCTTCCTCGCCAAAGAGCTGGCGGGCGGCGACGTGGCGGCCTGGATGTACTCGGGCCTGATCCTCGGCTCCATGATGGGGCCGACCATTGTGTTCTCCATTCCGGTGGCGCTCGGCATTATCGAACCTGCCGATCGCCGCTGGCTGGCGCTTGGCGTGCTGGCGGGCATTGTCACTATTCCTATCGGCTGTATCGCCGGCGGTCTGGTGGCGATGTATTCCGGGGTGGAGATCAACGGCCAGCCGGTAGCGTTTACCTTCGCGCTGATCCTGATGAATATGATCCCGGTGATCATCGTCGCCGTGCTGGTGGCGCTGGGGCTGAAGTTCATTCCGGAAAAAATGATCAACGGCTTCCAGATCTTCGCCAAATTCCTCGTGGCGCTGATCACCATCGGCCTGGCGGCGGCGGTGATCAAGTTCCTGCTCGGTTGGGAGCTGATCCCAGGACTCGACCCGATCTTTATGGCGCCTGGTGACCAGCCCGGCGAGGTGATGCGCGCCATCGAAGTCATTGGCTCTATCTCCTGCGTGCTGCTCGGCGCTTACCCGATGGTGCTCCTGCTGACCCGCTGGTTTGAAAAGCCGCTGATGCGTGTCGGTAATCTGCTCAAAATCAACAATATGGCTGCCGGCGGCATGGTCGCTACCCTCGCGAACAATATCCCGATGTTCGGCATGATGAAGCAGATGGATACCCGTGGAAAAGTGATCAACTGCGCCTTCTCAGTGTCAGCGGCGTTCGCCCTCGGCGACCATCTCGGTTTTGCGGCGGCCAACATGAACGCCATGATCTTCCCGATGATCGTCGGCAAGCTGGTCGGCGGCGTTACCGCGATTGGCGTGGCGATGCTGCTGGTGCCAAAAGATGAAAACGTACCGGCGCCTGCCAACACCGAAGCGGAGGCGCACTCGTGAACACGCGCCAGCTGTTGAGCGTCGGTATTGATATCGGCACCACCA
Organism: Klebsiella sp. HMSC25G12; assembly: GCF_001807705.1. Taxonomy (NCBI): domain Bacteria; kingdom Pseudomonadati; phylum Pseudomonadota; class Gammaproteobacteria; order Enterobacterales; family Enterobacteriaceae; genus Klebsiella; species Klebsiella sp. HMSC25G12. Next base: position 138,889 of record NZ_KV789897.1, read on the forward strand.
CCACGCAGGTGATCTTCTCGCGCCTCGAGCTGGTGAACCGCGCGGCGGTCTCCCAGGTGCCGCGCTACGAATTCATCAAACGCGACATTAGCTGGCAAAGCCCGGTCTTTTTTACGCCGGTTGATAAGCAGGGAGAACTGAAAGAGGCCGAGCTTGAGGCGCTGATTCTGGCTCAGTACCGGGCCGCCGGTATTGCCCCGCAAGCGGTGGACTCCGGGGCGATCATCATCACTGGTGAAAGCGCGAAAACCCGCAATGCCCGCCCGGCGGTGATGGCGCTCTCGCAGTCGCTGGGCGATTTTGTCGTCGCCAGCGCCGGGCCGCACCTGGAGTCGGTCATTGCCGGACACGGCGCCGGGGCGCAGACCTTGTCCCGGCAGCGGATGTGCCGGGTGCTTAATATCGATATTGGCGGCGGTACCTCGAACTATGCCCTGTTTGACGCCGGTAACCTCAGCGCCACCGCCTGCCTCAACGTCGGCGGCCGCCTGCTGGAAACCGACGCTCAGGGGCGCGTGGTCCACGCGCACTCGCCAGGACAGCGGATTGTCGATGCGGTATTCGGCTCGGGAACCGATGCTTTATCGTTGACTGCGGGTCAGCTGGCGCAGGTGGCGCGCCGGATGGCGGGGCTGATCGTTGAGGTGATCGACGGCAGGCTCTCACCGCTGGCGCAGGGGCTGATGCAAACCGAAGTACTGCCTGCGGGTGTTCAGCCGGAGGTGATTACTCTTTCCGGCGGAGTGGGGGAGTGCTACCGCCATCAACCCGCCGATCCTTTCTGTTTTTCCGATATCGGGCCGCTGCTGGCCACGGCCCTGCACGAGCATCCGCGCCTGCGTGAAATGAACGTGCAGTTTCCGACGCAAACCGTGCGCGCCACGGTGATTGGCGCCGGGGCGCATACGCTGTCCCTGTCCGGGAGCACCATCTGGCTGGAGAGGGTTCAACTGCCGCTGCGCAATCTGCCGGTGGCTATCCCGCAGGAGGCCGCCGATCTGCCGAACGCCTGGCGGCAGGCGCTGACGCAGCTCGATCTGGCCCCCGAGGCGGACGCTTACGTGCTGGCGCTTCCCGCTTCACTTCCGGTGCGCTACGCCACCTTACTGACCGTAATTGACGCCCTGCTGGCGTTTGTCGCCCGCTTTCCCAATCCGCGTCCGCTGCTGCTGGTGGCCGAGCAGGATTTTGGCAAAGCGCTGGGCATGCTGCTGCGGCCGCAGCTTCCACACCTTCCGCTGGCGGTCATCGATGAGGTGAGCGTCCGGGCGGGGGACTATATCGACATTGGTACGCCTCTTTTTGGCGGATCGGTTGTGCCGGTGACGGTGAAATCACTCGCATTTCCTTCCTGAGGGAACGACTTATGAAACTAAAGACCACATTGTTCGGCAATGTTTATCAGTTTAAGGATGTTAAAGAGGTGCTGGCGAAAGCCAACGAACTGCGTTCGGGGGATGTGCTGGCGGGCGTGGCAGCGGAGAGTTCGCAGCAGCGCGTGGCCGCCAAGCAGGTGCTTTCCGATATGACGGTGGCCGATATCCGCAATAACCCGGTGATCCCCTATGAGGAGGATTGCGTGACGCGCCTGATCCAGGATGACGTGAACGAAACCGCCTATCAGCGGATCAAACACTGGACCATCAGCGACCTGCGCGAATACGTGCTCAACGACGAGGTCACCAGCGACGATATCGCGTTTGTCCGCAAAGGGCTGACCTCCGAGGTGGTGGCGGCGGTGGCCAAGATCTGCTCCAACGCCGATCTGATCTACGGCGGCAAAAAAATGCCGGTGATCAAAAAAGCCAATACCACCATCGGTCTGCCGGGGACCTTTAGCTGCCGCCTGCAGCCGAACGATACCCGCGACGACGTGCAGAGTATTGCCGCGCAAATCTACGAAGGGCTCTCCTTCGGCGCTGGCGACGCGGTGATTGGCGTCAACCCGGTCACTGACGACGTGGAGAACCTGAGTCGCGTGCTGGATACGGTGTACGGGGTGATCGACAAGTTTTCCATCCCGACCCAGGGCTGCGTGCTGGCGCACGTCACCACCCAGATCGAAGCTATCCGCCGCGGCGCGCCGGGGGGGCTTATCTTCCAGAGCATCTGCGGCAGCGAAAAAGGGCTAAAAGAGTTCGGCGTCGAACTGGCGATGCTCGATGAAGCGCGGGCGGTGGGAGCGGAGTTTAACCGCATCGCCGGGGAGAACTGTCTTTACTTTGAAACCGGGCAGGGCTCGGCGCTCTCCGCGGGCGCTAACTTCGGCGCCGACCAGGTGACGATGGAAGCGCGTAACTATGGCCTGGCGCGGCACTACGATCCGTTCCTCGTCAACACCGTGGTGGGCTTTATCGGGCCGGAGTACCTCTATAACGACCGACAAATTATTCGCGCCGGGCTGGAAGACCACTTTATGGGCAAGCTGAGCGGCATCTCGATGGGCTGCGACTGCTGCTACACCAACCATGCCGATGCCGATCAGAACCTCAACGAAAACCTGATGATCCTGCTGGCGACCGCTGGCTGCAACTACATCATGGGCATGCCGCTCGGCGACGACATCATGCTCAACTACCAGACTACCGCCTTCCACGATACCGCGACCGTGCGCCAGCTGCTGGGTCTGCGTCCGTCACCGGAGTTCGAAGGCTGGCTGGAACGGATGGGCATTATGGCAAATGGTCGTCTGACCAAACGGGCGGGCGATCCGTCACTGTTCTTCTGATGACGCGGGGATGACACATCATGGATCAAAAACAGATTGAAGACATTGTACGCAGCGTAATGGCGTCAATGGGACAGCCACAGACACAGCCAGAGGCCCCCGTAGCGACGACGCCGGCCTGCCACGCTGCCGCGTGCGCCACCGACGCAACAGTGGAAAGCTGCGCGCTGGATCTGGGCTCTGCGGAAGCGAAAGCCTGGATTGGCGTACAACATCCGCACCGCGCCGAAGTGCTGACCGAACTGAAACGCAGCACCGCAGCGCGCGTTTGCACCGGTCGCGCCGGTCCGCGTCCGCGCACCCTCGCGTTGCTGCGCTTCCTGGCGGATCACTCGCGCTCGAAAGATACGGTGCTCAAAGAGGTGCCGGAGGCGTGGGTGAAAGCGCAGGGGCTGCTGGAAGTGCGTTCGGAAATCAGCGACAAAAATCGCTACCTCACGCGCCCCGATCTGGGACGCCGTCTCAGTCCGGAGGCCATCGATGCGCTGAAGGCGCAGTGCGTGATGGATCCGGATGTGCAGGTGGTGGTGTCCGATGGCCTGTCGACGGATGCCATCACCGCCAACTACGAAGAGATCCTGCCGCCGCTGCTTGCCGGCCTGAAACAGGCGGGTCTGAAGGTCGGGACGCCGTTCTTCGTGCGCTATGGCCGCGTCAAGATTGAAGATCAGATCGGCGAGATCCTCGGCGCGAAGGTGGTGATCCTGCTGGTTGGCGAGCGCCCGGGACTTGGCCAGTCAGAGAGCCTCTCCTGCTACGCGGTGTACTCCCCGCGGGTGGCGACCACCGTCGAGGCCGACCGGACCTGTATCTCCAATATTCACCAGGGCGGCACCCCGCCGGTAGAAGCCGCCGCGGTGATCGTGGATTTAGCCAAACGCATGCTGGAGCAGAAAGCCTCCGGTATCAACATGAGCCGTTAAGGAGGCATCATGCCCGCATTAGATTTGATTCGACCCTCGGTCACTGCCATGCGCGTCATTGCCTCGGTGAATGACGGTTTTGCCCGGGAGCTTAAATTACCGCCACATATACGTAGCCTCGGACTCATCACGGCAGATTCTGATGACGTGACGTATATTGCCGCCGATGAAGCGACAAAGCAGGCGATGGTGGAGGTGGTCTATGGCCGCTCCCTGTATGCCGGAGCAGCTCACGGCCCGTCGCCCACCGCCGGTGAAGTGCTGATTATGCTCGGCGGCCCGAACCCGGCGGAAGTTCGCGCCGGGCTGGATGCCATGATGGCGCATATTGAAAGCGGGGCGGCGTTCCAGTGGGCTAACGACGCGCAAGATACCGCGTTTCTGGCGCACGTGGTGTCGCGTACCGGCTCTTATCTTTCATCCACCGCTGGCATCGCGTTGGGCGATCCGATCGCTTATCTGGTGGCGCCGCCGCTGGAGGCGACGTACGGCATCGATGCGGCGATGAAGTCTGCCGACGTTCAGCTGGTGACCTACGTCCCGCCGCCGTCGGAAACCAACTATTCGGCCGCCTTTTTGACGGGAAGTCAGGCCGCCTGTAAAGCCGCCTGCAACGCCTTTACCGATGCCGTTCTCGATATTGCCCGTCATCCTGTTCAGCGTGCGTAACGGAGGGAGCGATGATCAATGCGCTGGGATTGCTGGAAGTGGAGGGCATGGTCGCCGCTGTAGACGCCGCGGATGCCATGCTCAAGGCGGCCAATGTGCGCCTGCTCAGTCATGAAGTGCTCGACCCCGGCAGATTGACGCTGGTGGTGGAGGGGGATCTGGCGGCCTGTCGTGCCGCGCTGGATGCCGGAAGCGTAGCGGCGGAGCGAACCGGATGTGTGATCAGCCGTCGGGAAATCGGCCGTCCGGAAGAGGATACCCAGTGGCTGATCGGCGGCTTTCAGCCACCGCCGCCAGCGCCCCTGCCGCCTGCTGACCCGGCATCATCGGAAGCGTTACTGACGCTGCTGGCATCAGTTCGTCAGGGCATGACGGCCGGCGAGGTCGCCGCGCATTTTGCCTGGCCGCTGGATAAGGCCCGCCAGGCGCTGGATCAGCTCTTTTCCGCAGGGACGCTACGCAAACGCAGTAGCCGCTATCGTCTCAAAAATCCATAACCTGTCGGAGGTGCCGGGAGCGGCTTGCCCCCGGCTTTAACGATTATGAAAAAGCGTCGTTCTGCAAATTTGCACCATCTCTGTTGCGAGGCGTTGCCGGAAGACACCAGGCTGACGCCCCAGGTTGAAATTGACAATATTCATCAACGACACACAACCGATGTGTATGAGCACGCCCTGACCATTACCGCCTGGCAACAGATTTACGATCAGCTGCATCCGGGGCAGTTTCGCGGCGAGTTTACCGAAATTCTGCTCGATGAGATCCAGGTCTTTCGCGAATATACCGGGCTGGCGCTGCGCCAGTCCTGCGTGGTCTGGCCGAACTCCTTTTGGTTTGGTATTCCGGCGGCGCGGGGAGAGCAGGGGTTTATTGGTTCGCAGTGCCTGGGCCGGGCAGAAATCGCCACCCGTCCCGGCGGTACGGAGTTCGAGCTCAGCACGCCGGATGATTACACCATCCTCGGAGTAGTCATTTCCCAGGAGGTGATTTCTCGCCATGCCAGTTTCCTGCACCACCCGGAGCGAGTGCTGCATATGCTACGCAACCAGTCAGCGCTGGCAGTTCGGGAGCCGCATAAGGCCGCGCTGTGGGGGTTTGTGCAGCAGGCGCTGGCCACCTTCAGCGAGCATCCGGATACCCTTCATCAGCCGGCCGTGCGTAAAGTCCTGCGGGATAATCTGTTGCTGGCGATGGGGACGATGCTCGAAGAGGCGCAGCCGATGGTGAGCGCGGAGAGTATCAGCCACCAGAGCTACCGCCGTCTGCTGGCGCAGGCCCGCGAATATGTGCTGGAAAACAGCGCGGAGCCGCTAACCGTTCTCGACCTGTGCCAGCAGTTGTACGTCAGCCGTCGCACCCTGCAAAACGCCTTCCATGCGATTCTGGGGATTGGCCCCAACGCCTGGCTCAAACGGATCCGTCTGAACGCCGTACGCCGGGAGCTGATAAGTCCCTGGTCAGAGCGGGAGACGGTCAAGGAGGCGGCCATGCAGTGGGGATTCTGGCATCTGGGGCAGTTCGCCACCGACTATCAGCAGCTGTTTGCTGAGAAACCGTCGATGACGCTGCACCATCGCCTGCGCCAGTGGGTGTGAGCGAAGCGACGCCGCTGCCGGGTGGCCAGCCGCCATCCGGCCGTTACAGCCAGTCGCGCACCTGAATAAACTCGCTCAGCGCCGCCTCGGGACTGCCGGGCTCGGGCTGATAATCATATTCCCAGCGCACCAGCGGCGGCATCGACATCAGAATCGACTCCGTACGCCCGCCGGTCTGCAGGCCGAACAGGGTGCCGCGGTCCCAGACCAGATTGAACTCGACGTAGCGGCCGCGGCGATAGAGCTGAAAGTGGCGCTCGCGCTCGCCGTACGGCATGGCTTTTCGGCGTTCGACGATGGGTAAATAGGCGTCAGCATAGCCGTTCCCGACCGCTTGCATAAAGGCGAAGCAGTGGTCAAAATCCGGGGTATTCAGGTCGTCAAAGAACAGACCGCCGATACCGCGCTGCTCCTGGCGGTGCTTGAGGTAGAAGTAATCATCGCACCATTTTTTATAGCGCGGATAGACGGCTTCGCCGAACGGCAGACACAGATCGCGGGCGGTACGATGCCAGTGGACGGCATCCTCTTCAAAGCCGTAGTAAGGGGTTAAATCGAAGCCGCCGCCGAACCACCACACCGGGTCGGCGCCAGGCTTTTCGGCAATAAAGAACCGCACGTTGGCATGGCTGGTGGGCACATAGGGGTTAAGCGGATGAACCACCAGCGAGACGCCCATGGCTTCAAAGCTGCGTCCGGCCAGCTCCGGGCGATGGGCCGTTGCCGAGGCGGGCATCGCATCGCCATGGACGTGAGAAAAGTTAACCCCGGCCTGTTCGAACACGTTGCCGTCGCGCAACACCCGGCTGCGCCCGCCGCCACCGCCTTCCCGCTGCCAGGCGTCTTCAATAAACGGTGCGCCATCGACAGCGCTCAGCTGCTGGCAAAGGTTGTCCTGGAGCTGGAGCAGAAAAGTTTTAACCTGCGCGGCATCGGGTTTCATTAACGTCTCTTCGAATGGGCTTTCTGGTTATCGAACCAGTGGAAATAGCTGATAATGCCGTTGGCAATCGCGGTGGCGATTTTCTGCCGGAAAGCGGTGGTGCCGAGCAGTTTCTCCTCGTTCGGGTTGGTGATAAACGAGGTTTCCACCAGCACGGACGGAATGGACGGCGACTTCAGCACCACGAACGCCGCCTGCTCGGTATTGCGGCTGTGTAGCTTATGCACCGGTTTGATCTTTTTCAGGATATGCGAGCCCAGCGTCAGGCTGTTTTTAATGGTGTCGGTCTGCACCAGATCGAACAGCACCTGCTGCAGCAGATGATCTTTATCGGTTGCTTTCTTACCGGCAACTTCATCGGCGCGGTTTTCGCGGTCGGAGAGGTATTTTGCCATGGCGCTACTGGCGCCGCGGTTTGACAGCGCAAACACCGAGGCGCCGGCGGCGCTCGGGTTGGTGAAGCCGTCGGCATGGATCGACATAAACAGATCGGCGCCGTGCTGATGGGCAATCTCCACGCGGTCGTACAGCGGGATAAAGGTATCGCCGGTACGGGTCAGGCGGGCGTCGATGCCGTTGCTGCGCAAAATGCTGCGCACGTTCTTAGCGATCGCCAGCACCACATGCTTCTCTTTCGAACCGTTATGGCCGATAGCCCCAGTGTCGATACCGCCGTGGCCCGGGTCGAGCATCACAACGCGGCGGGCGCCGGCCTTTTTAGCGGCGGGTTTGCTGTGTCCATTTGATGTTTTCAGTGGCTGCTCTTTTGCGCTGACCTGTGCGGCGACGCCACTCAGCGTCATCGCAGCCAGCCCGGCTTTCAGCACCTGACGGCGCGAAGCAAGTATTTTTAAGGGTTTAAAAGTGCTCATTCGGCCTGAATTGTAAACAAGTGATGTCCAATGTTATATCGTATCGCGTTTGCCGTTACGACCATTCAAAATAAGAATTGTTTTACTTTTCATTTCAATACATGACAAAGTCATATTATGCCATTTTTTGTCGCTGATTTCGCCTGATATTGGCTATCAGTTATATTCGCGCCATAATCACTGTTTTTAACCGTCAATGGTGGGGAATACCATGGAGATTCGCGTTTTTCGCCAGCAGGATTTCGAAGAGGTTGTGACGCTGTGGGAGCGCTGCGATCTGCTGCGCCCGTGGAACGATCCGGAGATGGATATTGAGCGCAAGCTGAATCATGACGTCAGCCTGTTTCTGGTGGCGGAAGTGAATGGCGAAGTGGTCGGCACGGTGATGGGCGGATATGACGGTCATCGCGGATCGGCCTATTATCTCGGCGTCCATCCGGAATATCGTGGCCGGGGTATCGCGAACGCGCTGCTCAACCGGCTCGAGAAAAAGCTGATTGCCCGCGGCTGCCCGAAAATCAACATTATGGTCCGTGAAGACAACGACGTGGTGCAGGGAATGTATGAGCGGCTGGGCTATGAATACGCCGATGTCCTGACCCTGGGCAAGCGCCTGATCGAAGATGAAGAATACTGAGTTTATCCCCGCCGATTTTGATGCCCATGGCCGTCTGCGCCTGCCTTTGCTCTTCTGGTGCGTGCTGTTGTTGCAGGCCCGCACGTGGGTGCTGTTTTTGATGGCCGGCGCATCGCGCCAGCAGGGCGACGCGATTCTTAATCTGTTCTATCCCGATCACGACCGCTTCTGGCTCGGTTTACTTCCCGGCGTGCCGGCGGTGCTGGCCTTTCTGCTTAGCGGCTACCGTCAGCGCCTGCCGCGCGCGTGGCGGGCGATGCGCTGGCTGCTGGTGCTATCGCAATTGCTGCTGTTGCTGTGGCAGCCGATGCTATGGCTGAGCGGCGAATCTCCCTCCTCGCTGACCATCGGGCTGCTGGTGGCGGATGGTTATGCCCTGTGGTGGCTGTTAACCAGCCGTCGCCTGGGCGCCTGTTTTCGCCAGACCACCTTTTAAGGGCACTTTTTGCCGATCGTGAACTCCAACATGCGTTGAATGACTCAGAAAGGATTGTGATATGAAATCGCTACGTTTAATGCTCTGTGCGCTTCCGCTGGCGCTGACCGGCTGCTCCACGATGAGCGCAGTCAACTGGTCGGCGGCCTATCCGTGGAACTGGTTTGGCGCTTCTACCGAGGTGACCGAGCAGGGGGTGGGTAAACTGACGGCTTCCACGCCGCTCAACGAACAGGCTATTAGCGATGCGCTGGGGAGCGACTACCGTTTACGCAGCGGGATGAAGACCGATAAGGGCAATATCGTCCACTATTTTGAAGCGCTGAAAGACAACAGCGTGGCGCTGACCATCAATGGCGACAACGGTACCATCAGCCGGATTGACGTGCGTGATGCCGAAATCAAAACCGCCAGCGGCGTGAAAATCGGCACACCGTTTAGCGACCTGTACAGCAAAGCCTTCGGCAACTGCCAGAAAGGCAGCAATGACAATGGCGCGGTCGTAGAGTGTCAGGCCGAGGGGAGCCAGCATATCAGCTATGCCTTTACCGGCCACTGGAGCGGCCCGGACGAGCTGATGCCCTCCGACGATACGCTGAAAAACTGGAAGGTCAGCAAAATTATCTGGCGTCGCTAAATTGATCTGAAGAGACACGACGGCCCTGAAAAACGGTTACAATGGCGCGTTAGCAACGCGATAGCGTTGTGGTTGCATCATTTCAGGAGGAGCGATGTCTCAGGTTCAGAGCGGCATTTTGCCGGAACATTGCCGCGCGGCGATTTGGATTGAAGCCAATGTCAAAGGGGACGTTAACGCCCTGCGCGAAGCGAGCAAAAATTTTGTCGATAACGTGGCCACCTTCCAGGCTAAATTCCCCGACGCTAAACTCGGGGCGGTGGTGGCGTTCGGCAATAACGTCTGGCGTCAGCTGAGCGGCGGCGAAGGGGCGGAAGAGTTAAAAGATTTTCCGGTCTATGGCAAAGGGCTGGCGCCGTCCACCCAGTATGACCTGCTGATTCATATTTTATCCGCCCGCCATGAAGTTAACTTCTCGGTGGCGCAGGCCGCGATGGCTGCCTTTGGCGATGCTATCGACGTGAAAGAAGAGATCCACGGTTTCCGTTGGGTGGAAGAGCGTGATCTCAGCGGCTTCGTCGACGGCACCGAAAACCCGGCGGGGGAAGAAACCCGCCGCGAAGTGGCGGTCATTAAAGACGGTGTTGACGCGGGCGGCAGCTACGTGTTCGTCCAGCGCTGGGAGCATAATCTCAAACAGCTGAACCGCATGAGCGTACCGGATCAGGAGATGATGATCGGCCGTACCAAAGAAGCCAACGAAGAGATCGATGGCGACGAGCGTCCGGTCACGTCGCACCTGAGCCGCGTGGACTTAAAAGAAGATGGCAAAGGGCTGAAAATCGTCCGTCAGAGCCTGCCGTACGGCACCGCCAGCGGCACCCATGGTCTCTATTTCTGCGCCTACTGCGCGCGCCTGTATAACATCGAGCAGCAGCTGCTGAGCATGTTCGGCGATACCGACGGCAAACGCGACGCGATGCTGCGCTTCACTAAACCGGTGACCGGCGGCTATTACTTCGCGCCATCCCTGGAGCGTATTCAGGCGCTGTAATTTTTTCCCCTCACCCTAACCCTCTCCCCAAGGGGGAGAGGGGACGGTACGGTGCGGTTATGGATTCTGCGTGCGGACTCTTTTTCTCCCTCTCCCTCAGGGAGAGGGGCGGGGTGAGGGCATCGGCGACTCAAGCGCTTCAAGTATTCTCTGCATCACCGCATCTTCATACTCTTCAAACTCATTATTCCAGAAGCGTAAAACCCGCCATCCCTGGCTCTGTAGCCAGCGGGTGCGGCGAACATCGTAGGCACGCCTCTCATCGTGTTGGCCGCCGTCCAGTTCAATCGCCAGCCGTGTTGCGCAGCAGGCAAAATCGAGAATACAGGGGCCAACGGGATGCTGGCGGCGAAACTTATAGCTAGCAAAGCGGCGGTTGCGCAGTAAGTACCATAGTCGACGTTCTGTTGGCGTTAAGCTACGTCTGAGCTGACGAGCAAATATCTGTGTGTTTTTCATATAAACACAGTGCACGCCTGGCTACCGTTTGTCACAATGACACGTCTAATCTGCGAGCCGCTTTCAGCTAAGCTTTGCCAGTTGCTTATTCTCTTTTCGACTTCCAAATCGCCAAACGGTATATAAAACCGTTACTCCTTTCGTACCCGTTATAAATATGATGAACATCAGAAAATGTTCAACGTTGATAAGGGTGCGCAATGGCCGTTAAATCACTGAAAAAAGGATATCTGGCGCTGGCGGCTTCCATGCTGCTGGCCGCGCAGGCGCAGGCGACGGAGCTGCTGAACAGCTCTTATGATGTCTCCCGCGAGCTGTTTGCCGCCCTTAACCCGCCTTTTGAGCAGCAGTGGGCGAAGGACAATGGCGGGGACACGCTGACGATTAAGCAGTCGCATGCCGGTTCATCCAAGCAGGCGCTGGCTATTTTGCAGGGCCTGAAGGCGGACGTGGTCACCTACAATCAGGTGACGGACGTGCAGATCCTGCATGATAAAGGCAACCTGATCCCGGCCGACTGGCAAAGCCGCCTGCCGAACAACAGCTCACCGTTCTATTCGACGATGGGTTTCCTGGTGCGTAAAGGCAACCCGAAAAACATTCATGACTGGAACGATCTGGTTCGTTCTGACGTCAAGCTGATCTTCCCGAACCCGAAAACCTCAGGTAACGCCCGATACACCTACCTCGCGGCATGGGGCGCGGCGGATAAAGCCGACGGCGGCGATAAAGCCAAAACCGAACAGTTTATGACCCAGTTTCTGAAGAACGTCGAGGTCTTCGATACCGGCGGTCGCGGCGCGACCACCACCTTTGCTGAACGCGGCTTGGGTGATGTGCTGATTAGCTTCGAATCGGAAGTGAACAATATTCGTAAGCAGTATGAGGCGCAGGGATTTGAAGTGGTGATCCCGAAAACCAACATTCTGGCGGAGTTCCCGGTAGCGTGGGTGGATAAAAACGTTAAAGCCAATGGCACGGAAAAGGCGGCAAAAGCCTATCTGAACTGGCTCTATAGTCCGCAGGCGCAGACCATCATTACCGACTACTACTACCGGGTAAACAACCCGAAAGTGATGGACGGCCTGAAGAATAAATTCCCGCAGACTGAGCTGTTCCGCGTGGAGGACAAGTTTGGCTCCTGGCCTGAGGTGATGAAAACCCACTTCGCCAGCGGCGGCGAACTGGACAAACTGTTGGCGGCGGGGCGTAAGTAATGTTTGCTGTGTCGTCCAAGCGCGTGCTGCCGGGCTTTACCCTGAGCCTCGGCACCAGCCTGCTGTTTGTCTGTCTGATTTTGTTATTACCGCTCAGCGCGCTGGTGATGCAGCTGGCGCAGATGAGCTGGGCGCAATACTGGGATGTGATCACCAACCCGCAGGTGGTGGCGGCCTATAAGGTGACGCTGCTGTCGGCGTTTGTAGCCTCTATTTTTAACGGCGTCTTTGGTCTGCTGATGGCCTGGATCCTCACTCGCTATCGTTTTCCGGGCCGCACGCTGCTGGATGCCTTAATGGACCTGCCGTTTGCGCTTCCGACGGCGGTAGCCGGTCTGACCCTGGCCTCGTTGTTTTCGGTGAACGGTATTTACGGGGAATGGCTGGCGAAGTTCGATATTAAAGTCACCTATACCTGGCTCGGCATCGCCGTGGCGATGGCCTTCACCAGCATCCCGTTCGTGGTACGTACCGTGCAGCCGGTGCTGGAGGAGTTGGGACCCGAGTATGAGGAAGCGGCGGAAACGCTGGGGGCGACGCGCTGGCAGAGTTTCCGCAAAGTGGTGCTGCCGGAGCTGTCGCCGGCGCTGCTGGCGGGCATTGCCCTGTCGTTTACCCGCAGCCTCGGCGAGTTTGGCGCGGTGATTTTTATCGCCGGTAACATCGCGTGGAAGACAGAGGTGACCTCGCTGATGATCTTTATTCGTCTGCAGGAGTTTGACTATCCGGCGGCGAGCGCCATCGCCTCGGTGATCCTGGCCGCCTCACTGCTGCTGCTGTTTTCCATCAATACCCTGCAGAGTCGTTTTGGTCGACGTGTGGTAGGTCACTAATGGCGGAAGTTACTCAATTGAAACGCTACGACGCGCCCCGCATCAACTGGGGGAAATGGTTTCTGATTGGCGTCGGGATGGTGGTCTCCGCCTTCATCCTTGTGGTGCCGATGCTCTATATCTTTATCCAGGCCTTCAGCAAAGGGCTGATGCCGGTGCTGGAAAACCTGGCCAACCCGGACATGCTGCATGCCATCTGGCTGACGGTGATGATTGCGTTGATTACCGTACCGGTGAACCTGGTGTTTGGTACGCTGCTGGCCTGGCTGGTGACTCGTTTTACTTTCCCCGGTCGCCAGCTGCTGCTGACGTTGCTGGATATCCCGTTCGCCGTCTCGCCGGTAGTGGCCGGTTTGGTGTATTTGCTGTTTTATGGCTCTAACGGTCCTCTGGGCGGCTGGCTTGATGCACATAACCTGCAGATCATGTTCGCCTGGCCGGGTATGGTGCTGGCGACCATCTTTGTCACCTGTCCGTTTGTGGTGCGCGAACTGGTGCCGGTGATGATGAGCCAGGGAAGTAATGAAGATGAAGCCGCGGTGCTGCTGGGCGCTTCCGGCTGGCAGATGTTCCGTCGGGTGACGTTGCCGAATATTCGCTGGGCGCTGCTGTACGGCGTGGTGTTGACCAACGCCCGCGCCATCGGCGAATTTGGCGCGGTGTCGGTAGTCTCCGGTTCGATTCGTGGAGAAACGCTGTCGCTGCCGCTGCAAATTGAACTACTGGAGCAGGATTACAATACCGTCGGCTCGTTTACCGCTGCGGCCCTGCTGACGTTAATGGCTATTCTGACCCTGTTTTTAAAGAGTATGTTGCAATGGCGTCTGGCCAATCAGAAAGAACGCGCGCAACAGGAGGGAAATCATGAGCATTGAGATTGCCAATATTAAGAAATCGTTTGGTCGCACCCAGGTGCTGAATGATATCTCGCTGGATATCCCTTCCGGACAAATGGTTGCGCTGCTGGGGCCCTCGGGCTCCGGAAAAACCACCTTGCTGCGAATTATCGCCGGGCTGGAGCATCAGACCAGCGGTCATATCCGCTTCCACGGCACCGACGTCAGCCGGATGCACGCCCGCGACCGTAAAGTGGGCTTCGTCTTCCAGCACTATGCGCTGTTCCGCCATATGACGGTGTTCGATAACATCGCCTTTGGCCTGACCGTGCTGCCGCGCCGTGAACGCCCCAATGCGGCGGCGATTAAAGCCAAAGTGACCAAACTGCTGGAGATGGTGCAGCTGTCCCACCTGGCGGAACGTTACCCGGCGCAGCTGTCCGGCGGCCAGAAGCAGCGTGTGGCGCTGGCGCGCGCCCTGGCGGTGGAGCCGCAAATTCTGTTGCTGGATGAACCCTTCGGCGCGCTGGATGCGCAGGTGCGTAAAGAGCTGCGCCGCTGGCTGCGTCAGCTGCATGAAGAGTTAAAATTTACCAGCGTGTTCGTCACCCACGATCAGGAAGAGGCGCTGGAAGTTGCTGACCGGGTAGTGGTGATGAGTCAGGGCAACATCGAACAAGCCGATGCCCCGGAGCGCGTGTGGCGTGAACCGTCGACCCGTTTCGTACTGGAGTTTATGGGAGAAGTAAACCGCCTGCAGGGCATTATCCGCGGTGGACAGTTCCACGTTGGCGCGCACCGCTGGCCGTTAGGCTATACCCCAACATACCAGGGGCCGGTGGATCTGTTCCTGCGTCCGTGGGAAGTGGACATCAGCCGCCGGACCAGCCTGGATTCCCCGCTGCCGGTGCAGGTCCTGGAAGCCAGCCCGAAAGGGCACTACACCCAATTAGTCGTTCAGCCTCTGGGGTGGTATGACGAACCGCTGAGCGTGGTGCTGGCAGGCGATGAGGCCCCGTCCCGCGGCGAACGGCTGTTCGTTGGCCTGCAAAACGCGCGCCTGTATAACGGTACCGAGCGTATCGAGCCGCGCGGCGAGCTTGCTCTGGCGGAGTCGGCCTGATAGCTTATTGAGCAGGTCTATCGCCCGGTAAGGCTACGCTTTCCGGGCCTGGAGTTTTTACGCGTCTTGTAGGCCGGGTAAGCGAAGCGCAACCCGGCTTTTTTATTGAGTAAAAATCGTGAATACACTCGAACACACCATCGGCAATACCCCTCTGGTCAAGCTTCAGCGTCTGGGTCCGGACAACGGCAGTGAAGTTTGGGTCAAACTCGAAGGCAATAATCCGGCCGGCTCGGTGAAAGACCGCGCCGCGCTGTCGATGATCGTCGAAGCGGAAAAGCGCGGCGAAATTCAGCCCGGCGACGTGCTGATCGAAGCGACCAGCGGTAACACCGGTATTGCGCTGGCGATGATCGCCGCGCTGAAAGGCTATCACATGAAGCTGCTGATGCCTGACAACATGAGCCAGGAGCGCCGGGCGGCGATGCGTGCCTACGGCGCCGAGCTGATTCTGGTCACTAAAGAGCAGGGAATGGAGGGGGCCCGCGACCTGGCCCTTGAGATGGCGCAGCGCGGAGAGGGCAAACTGCTCGATCAGTTTAACAACCCGGATAACCCCTACGCCCACTACACTACCACCGGGCCGGAAATCTGGCAGCAGACCGCGGGACGTATCACCCACTTTGTCTCCAGCATGGGGACCACCGGCACCATTACCGGCGTATCGCGCTTTTTGCGCGAACAGAGTAAACCGGTGGCCATTGTCGGCCTGCAGCCGGAAGAGGGCAGCAGTATTCCCGGGATCCGTCGCTGGCCGGCAGAGTATATGCCGGGGATCTTTAACGCTTCGCTGGTGGATGCGGTGCTGGATATTCATCAGCAGGATGCCGAGAATACCATGCGTCAGCTGGCGGTGCGGGAAGGCATTTTCTGCGGGGTCAGTTCCGGCGGCGCGGTGGCGGGCGCGTTACGCATTGCCCGTGAAAATCCTGGCGCGGTGGTGGTGGCGATCGTCTGCGATCGCGGCGATCGTTACCTTTCCACCGGCGTGTTCGGCGAAGAACATTTTAGCCAGGGGGCTGGCATTTAATCATCAAGCAGGTCGGTGCCGTAGGAGTTATCGACCGTACACAGCCAGCGCTCGCCCTGCTTCTGAAAGACATAGGTGGCGCGCCGTGTGACCTGGGATATCCCGTCCGCCGTCGGGATATCCAGCCGGGTCTCCATAATCACCAGCGCATTGCCGCCGCCTTCAATAACCTCCATTTTCCCCTGAGTCACCACCAGTCGGTGCTGGAAATAGTCGGCAATGGCGATAAAGGCTTTGCGGATATTCTCTTTCCCTCTGACCACCATGCCCGGTTTGACGACCAGCGCGGCGTCTTCTGCGTAATAGGCCATCAGGGTATCGTAATCTTCCTGTGAGATAGCGCGGTCGCAGGCTTCAATGACCGCCTTCAGTGCCAGGTCAGTGTGATGCATCTCTGGTGCTCCTTCTTGTGAGCGATTTGTCCGCCACCGGGACTGTTTTATTCGTCCGGGCGAGCAGGGTATGCAGGTAAGACTGTGCCTGCTTTCGTTTGCTTTTTCATTAATTTATCGGCAGCTGCCATCACTCACCTGTGCGGCAGATGCTTCAACATGCCGAATGATACGGCCTGCATCAGGGTTGGTTTAAGACCAGCGCAATATCAGCCGCCAGGCGGGAAATCTCAGCGTCACTCAGACGGCCCAGCGACAGGCGCAGCCCGTGCGCAGGTGTTCGGACACCAAATATTTCCCCCTCCCGGACCAGCCAGCCGGCGCGGGCCAGGCGTAAGGCGTAGGGCTGGCTCGCCGCTGGCAGCGGCAGCCAGAAATTAAGGCCATCGCCAGGCGTAGCATGGCTGTGGCCGTGCCGGGCCAGCGCCGCCGCCAGTTTCTCATTCTGCTGGCGATAATGACGACGGGTCTCCGTCATCGAGGCGATAAACGCCTCATCGGTCAGACAGGCCAGCGTCAGGTCCTGCAGCAGATGGCTGACCCACTGGCTGCCGGCGTTAAGCCGCAGGCGCAGCGCCGCTGAGGTATCGGCATCGCTGGCGATAAAGGCCAGCCGCAGGTCTGGCCCGAGGGTTTTTGACATTGAGCGCACCAGCGCCCAGCGTTGCGTGCTTGCAGGAAGAGGGGAGTACCATGGCGTGGCCGACAGCAGGGCAAAATGGTCATCGACGATCGCCAGCACCTGCGGATAGCGGGCCAGCACCTCCCGCAGGGCATGCGCCCGGGTTTCCGTCAGGCTACAGCCGGTAGGATTATGCGCGCGCGGGGTTAAGATCACCGCCCGTGCGCCGTTGCGTAACGCCTCCTCCAGGCCGTCAGGATCCATCCCCTCGGCATCCACCGCCACCGGGCAGGGGGTAAAACCGGCGTAACGCACCATATTGATGCTGCTGAGAAAACAGGGATCTTCCACCACAACGCCGTCGCCGGGCAGCAGCAGAGCGCTCAGCAGACGCTCCAGGGCGTCAATCGCTCCGCTGGCGAGATTCACCGCAAAGGGAACCGCTATCTCTTTAGCAAACCACGCCTCGGCCCATTGACCAAGCCGCGGCTCGATGGGAGCATCGCCATACAGGCGTGGTGTGCGGGCAAGCTGGCCCAGATAACGGGTTAATTCAGGCAGTCTGGCGGGGTCCGGATTGCCGCTGGAGATATCGTTCAGCGGCGTCGTTGGGTCACCGCCCTCCAGCGCCGGCAGCGGATCCCGTGCTTTAATGGCCGTGCCGTTTCGTCCCTGGCTGACGGCCAGCCCGGAGGTGACCAGCCGTTTATAGGCGGCGGCGACGGTATTGCGATTCACCTCCAGCTGGCTGGCGAGCTCGCGTACCGGTGGCAGAACCTCTCCGGGCCGCAACCCACCGCTCTGCACCAGATGGCGGATATGATCGAAGATATCGCTGGCGGTTTTTCCGGTAAACATTATTGACCTATGACAAAATGAAATTTAGCATAGGACGAATCATAATCAGTGCGTGACCCGCTGTCCAGCGGGGGGAGAAAAGATGGGCCAGCAAGATGACATACAATCAGTGCTCTTTCACGACACAAGCCGGGCGTCGGAAGTCGATATCGTCGCTGTGCAGTCCCAGGTAGTCTATGGCAGCGTTGGCAACAGCATCGCGGTTCCGGCCATTAAACAGCACGGTTTGCGCGTGCTGGCAGTGCCGACGGTACTGTTCAGCAATACGCCCCATTATGAGACGTTCTATGGCGGCATTATTCCGGAGGAGTGGTTTGTCGGGTATCTGCAGGCGCTGGAGGAGCGCGACGCGTTGCGCGAACTGCGTGCAGTGACCACCGGCTATATGGGCAACGCCGTGCAAATCGAACGTCTGGCGCAGTGGCTGACGCGGGTGCGGGCCCGCCATCCCGGGCTGTGCATTCTGGTGGATCCGGTCATCGGCGATGTCGACAGCGGCATCTACGTTAAGGCTGAGATCCCGGACGCCTATCGTCAGCATCTTCTGCCACTGGCGCAAGGGATCACCCCCAATCTGTTTGAGCTGGAAACGCTGAGCGGCCAGCGCTGTCGCAATCAGCAGGAGGCGGTCGCCGCGGCGCGAAGCCTGCTGTCAGATACCCTCAAATGGGTGGTGATCACCAGCGCGCCGGGAGAGGCGCGTTCGACGATAAATGTGCTGGTGGTGACGGCCGATGCGGTGGAGGTGGTGGCCCACCCGCGGGTGGAAACGGACCTGAAGGGAACGGGCGATCTGTTCTGTGCAGAGCTGGTGAGCGGTCTGCTCACCGGCCTGGCGCTGGGGGCGGCGACGCAGGCTGCCGCCCGGCGCGTGCTGGAGGTCATGAACTGGACTGCCGCGCAGGGGTGTGACGAACTGATCCTGCCGCCACGGGAGAAAAACTGATGAAAAGCTATCGGTTAGTGATCCGCCAACAGGGGCGTATTGTCGGTCATTTTGATACCACAGGGGAGGCGGCGCTGGAGGATGCCTGCGTAGCGCGGTCGCTGTTCGGCCTGGCCGGAGGGTACCAGTGCGATCTGCTGGTCTCTGACAGTGAGCGTCGTATTCTGGAGAGCACGCCGGAGGGATTGCGCATCTTGTCCCGGGAGAAGTGTTATCAGCCGGTGACCAGCGCGATATAAAAAAATGGCGCCTTTCGGCGCCATTTTTATGCAGCAAGCATTACTTCTTGATGCGGATAACCGGGGTTTCACCCACAGTCACGCTACCGGACAGTTTGATCAGCTCTTTGATCTCGTCCATGTTGGAGATAACCACCGGCGTCAGGGTAGACTTGGCTTTCTCTTCCAGCAGCGGCAGATCGAATTCGATAACCGGGTCACCGACTTTCACGCGCTGGCCTTCTTCAGCGATACGCTTGAAGCCTTCGCCTTTCAGTTCAACGGTATCAATACCGAAGTGAACGAACAGCTCGATGCCGCTATCAGATTCAATAGAGAACGCATGGTTGGTTTCGAAAATTTTACCAATGGTACCGTCTACCGGCGCGACCATTTTGTTGCCGGTCGGTTTGATGGCAATCCCATCGCCCACAATTTTTTCCGCAAAAACCACATCCGGCACGTCTTCGATGTTGACGATCTCACCGGAGAGGGGAGCAATAATCTCAATAGTTCCGGTGTCTTTCTTGTCATCAGAAACCAGAGATTTCAATTTATCAAACAAACCCATGATCTTCTCCTAAGCAGTAATTTGGGCCGCGCATCTCTTGGATTAGCAGATTGTTTTTTCTTCAATGAACTTGTTAACCAGCGTCATTAACTCGTCCGTTGTCGGTTGAGCAAGAGCCTGCTCTGCTAATACTTTCGCATCTTCGAAGTTCGTATTACGAATAATCTTCTTGATGCGCGGGATGGAAATGGCGCTCATAGAGAATTCGTCCAGCCCCATACCCAGCAACAGAAGTGTAGCACGTTCATCGCCCGCAAGCTCACCGCACATGCCAGTCCATTTACCTTCAGCGTGAGAAGCATCAATAACTTGCTTAATCAGATTCAGTACAGACGGTGACATCGGCTGGTAAAGATGTGAAATCATATCATTACCACGGTCAACTGCCAGAGTATATTGCGTTAAATCATTGGTGCCGATACTAAAGAAATCAACTTCTTTGGCCAGATGACGAGCAATGGTCGCCGCAGCCGGTGTTTCCACCATCACGCCGATCTCAATGGATTCGTCAAATGCTTTACCTTCGTCACGCAGTTCCTGTTTGTAGATTTCGATCTCTTTCTTCAGCGCACGCACTTCTTCAACAGAGATGATCATCGGGAACATAATGCGCAGTTTACCGAAAGCGGAGGCACGCAGGATGGCGCGCACCTGATCTCGCAGGATTTCTTTACGATCCATCGCGATACGCACGGCACGCCAGCCGAGGAACGGGTTCTCTTCTTTCGGGAAGTTCATGTACGGCAGCTCTTTGTCGCCGCCAATGTCCATGGTACGCACGATAACGGCCTGAGAGCCACAGGCTTCAGCCACCGCTTTATAGGCCGCAAACTGCTCTTCTTCAGTTGGCAGCGCGTCACGGTCCATGAACAGGAATTCGGTACGATACAGGCCAACGCCTTCGGCGCCGTTGCGCTCAGCACCTTCGACATCGCGAACGGTACCAATGTTGGCGCAGACTTCAACCTGATGGCCGTCGAGGGTAATCGCCGGCAGATCTTTCAGTTTCGCCAGTTCGGCTTTTTCTTCCGCAACCTGAGCCTGCAGATTACGCAGCGCTTCAATTTGCTCGTTAGACGGGTTGACCAGAACCTGGTTGTTCACC
The DNA here is from genome assembly GCF_001807705.1 of Klebsiella sp. HMSC25G12. Taxonomy (NCBI): domain Bacteria; kingdom Pseudomonadati; phylum Pseudomonadota; class Gammaproteobacteria; order Enterobacterales; family Enterobacteriaceae; genus Klebsiella; species Klebsiella sp. HMSC25G12. The sequence goes on from NZ_KV789897.1 coordinate 159,533, forward strand.
GCGTCGAGAATCAGATAATCGCCGTTTTTCACCTGCGCCGTGATGCTGCCGGTGCCTACGATGGCCGGCAGTTCCAGGGAACGCGCCATGATGGAGGTGTGAGAGGTACGGCCGCCCGCGTCGGTGATGAAGCCCAGCACTTTTTTCAGGTTCAGCTGTGCGGTTTCAGACGGGGTCAGATCGGCGGCGACGAGGATGACTTCATCCTGAATCGCGCTCAGATCGATAATTGACAGACCAAGGATGTTGCGCAGCAGGCGCTTACCGATGTCGCGTACGTCAGCCGCACGTTCTTTCAGGTATTCATCGTCCAGCTCTTCCAGGGCAGTGGCCTGACCTTCGATAACTTCATTGGCTGCCGCGTCGGCAGTCATGTGCTTATCTTTAATCAGGGCTATGATTTCCTGCTCAAGCTCCTCATCTTCCAGCAGCATGATATGCCCTTCGAAGATGGCTTCTTTTTCTTCACCGAAAGTTTCACCAGCTTTGGTTTTGATGACCTCCAGCTGGGCGGAGGCCTTGGCGCGGCCGCTCAGGAAACGTTCGACTTCCTGATCAACCTTATCGGCAGAAATTTTCTTCCGGTCGATGACAATTTCATCTTCCTTCAGCAGCAGTGCTTTGCCGAAGGCGATACCCGGGGATGCTAAAATGCCTGAAATCATAACCCTACCTTACTTGTGACTGATATGAAAAAGAACCCGTGAACTTACTCGAGTTCAGCCATCAGTTTAACCAGATGCTCAACAGCTTTCTGCTCATCTTCGCCTTCAGCGGAGAGGGTCACTACGGTGCCCTGGGTCAGGCCCAGAGTCTGCAGTTTGAACAGGCTTTTGGCGCTGGCGCTTTTGCCGTTGGAGGTTACAGTGATCTCAGAAGTGAAGCCTTTAGCTTCTTTAACAAACTGAGCAGCAGGGCGGGTGTGCAGACCGTTCGGAGCGGTAATGGTAACTTCTTGCTGGAACATTATATTTCCCCAACTTATAGGTTTAGTGTTGTGGACCTAAAGTCTAGTCTAACGACTCGACTTTAGCCTGTATTGTTAGCGCCGGCGTTACGTTTCCGGCCTCGGCGTCGGCAGCGCCTGGCGCTGCGAAGACCTGCGGGCCATTGACGTCTAGCACGTCATTAAACATTATGCCGCGAAAGGAAGACTTGAACCAAATCATAAAATCGATTCAGCTGGCGGAAATCCTCTTCTGAATAATTTCGCGCATCAAAATAAATGTGCTGGTTAAATACCAGACCCTACGAGGTGAATCAATGCCAGGAGGGGTAAAACTTTGACGTATGCCACAAAAAAGCACCTGAAAAGGTGCTTTTTTACACATTATTTACAAGCTGGCACTACTGTTGCAATTCTTTCTCAGTGAAGAGATCGGCGAACAGCGCGGTGCTTAAATAACGCTCACCTGAGGAAGGCAGGATAACCACAATATTCTTATTGGTAAAGGCCTCATCTTCCTGCAGCTTCAGCGCGGCGGCAACAGCGGCCCCGGAAGAGATACCCGCCAGGATGCCTTCTTCTTCCATCAGACGGCGCGCCGTGGAGATAGCTTCCTCGTTGGTAATGCCGATCACTTTGTCCACCAGCTTCAGATCCAGGTTGCCAGGAATGAAGCCGGCGCCGATGCCCTGAATTTTGTGCGGGCCCGGCTTGAGCTCTTCACCCGCCAGCGCCTGGGAGATGACCGGCGAATCGGTCGGTTCGACCGCGACGGTGATCAGATCTTTTTTGCCCTTGGTGTTTTTAATGTAGCGGCTGACGCCGGTCAGCGTACCGCCGGTGCCTACGCCAGAGATAAAGACGTCCACCTGACCATCGGTGTCTTCCCAGATTTCCGGGCCGGTGGTCTTTTCGTGGATTTCCGGGTTAGCCGGGTTGCTGAACTGCTGCAGCAGCAGGAATTTTTCCGGGTTGCTGGCGACGATCTCTTCCGCTTTCTGAATAGCGCCTTTCATGCCTTTTGCGCCTTCGGTCAGTACCAGGTTGGCGCCCAGCGCTTTCAGCAGTTTGCGGCGCTCAATGCTCATGGTTTCCGGCATGGTTAGCGTTAGCTTGTAGCCGCGGGCCGCCGCCACGTAGGCGAGGGCGATACCGGTGTTGCCGCTGGTCGGTTCGACCAGTTCCACGCCAGGTTTCAAAACGCCGCGCTTTTCAGCATCCCAGATCATATTGGCGCCGATACGGCATTTTACGCTAAAGCTCGGGTTACGAGATTCTACCTTTGCCAGGATACGGCCGTTACCAATGCGGTTCAGTCGTACCAGCGGCGTGTGACCGATAGTCAGGGAGTTGTCTTCAAAAATCTTACTCATGGCCCGTCCTTAACTGTATGAAATTTGGGGGTACGGCATCAGCATACCCGCTTAAAGAATATGCGGAAGTAAGGATTTAGCATATCTATATGCGGAAGGGAAATAATGATAAGCAAGAAGGAATAAGCGAGATATAAGGAGCGGCCTCAGCCGCTCCCGGGGTGAACATGTTTGGGCTATTTCCAGACCGCGTGTTTATCGCGATAACAATCGACCCACATTGCGGTGGCGCCGCAGATGGCCACTGGCAGGATCACCAGGTTTAACACCGGGATCATGGTAAACAGACTGGTGAGCGCCCCAAACTGCATATTCATCACTTTGCGGCTGCGCAGCGCTTCGCGCATGGTTTTGAAGGGAACCTTGTGATTATCAAAGGGGTAATCGCAGTATTGAATTGCCAGCATCCATGCGCTGAACAGGAACCAGAGTACCGGGGCCACCGTCTGGCCAACGCCGGGTATAAAGTAGAGCAGCAACAGCACGATGGCACGGGGCAGGTACCAGGCCAGCTTCTGCCACTCACGTTTCATGATGCGCGGAATATCCTTCATGATGCCAAAGACGCCGACATCCGGCGGGGTGGCGCCAGTCAGACGCGCTTCAAGTTGTTCCGCCAGCAGGCCGCTGAACGGCGCAGCTATCCAGTTGGCGATAGTCGAAAAGAAGTAACCAAACACCAGCAGAATCGAGAGCACCACCACCGGCCACAGCAGGTAATTCAGCCACTGCAGCCAGTCCGGCACATGGCTCATCAGCGAGGGGATCCAGCTGTCGAGACGGGTAAATAGCCACCAGAAGGCTCCGCCCATAAGCAGCACGTTAACCAGCAAAGGCAAAAAGACATAACGCCGTATGCCAGGCAGCCCGATGAGTTTCCAGCCCTGCGAAAAATAATAAACGCCGCTACGCGGGGTCGGTGCGGATGATGAAACCATAGCCAGGCAATGCTCCTTTTTTAACATCCAGTGTGAATGCTCGCTTATTTTATCGGGTCGCCAGACAATAACCAGTTAGGAAATGTTCGAAAAAACAGCAAAAAGCACGATTTAGTTCATCTTTATGTGGTGAAAGCGACCGACGCACTTGCACTTGAGGTAATCGGCAAATACTCTTAGTGAGTAAATGTTTGCCGTGGTGGCAAGGTGTTAGAACAACAGAGAATATAATGATGCAGGATTTGCGTCTGATATTAATCATTGTTGGCGCGATCGCCATAATCGCTTTACTGGTACATGGTTTTTGGACCAGCCGTAAAGAACGTTCTTCGATGTTTCGCGATCGCCCACTGAAACGTATGAAGTCGCGCGACGATGAGTCGGAAAACGAAGACTTTGATGATAATGTTGAAGGCGTAGGTGAAGTCCGCGTTCATCCGGTCACTCACGCCCCGCACGGCGCGCATGGGGAGCATGAAGCCCCTCGTCAGGCGCCGCAGCACCAGTACCAGCCGCCTTACGAGCGCCAGATGCAGCAGCCTGTGCGTCCTGATGAACCGGTTCGCCAGCCGCAGCAATCGCCGCGCCAGGCCCCGGTTCAACCGCAGGGACAGCAGCATGCGGCTGCGCACCCTGGCTGGCAACAGCCGCAGCCCGCGCAGCCGCCCGTGCAACCCCAACATCAGCCGCAGCCCGTTGTGCAGCAGCCCGTCGCACCGCAGGCGGTGACGCCGACCGTTGCCCAGCCGCAGCCAGCCGCCCCACAGCAGCCTGTGCCACAGCCTGTTGCCGCGCCGCAGCCCGCCGTCGCCGAGCCGCAGCCGGTAGAGCCGCAGCAGCCTGCCGCGCCGCAGCCGAAAGAGCGTAAAGAGACGGTCATTGTGATGAACGTCGCCGCCCATCACGGCGCACAGCTTAACGGCGAGGTGCTGATCAACAGCATCCAGCAGGCCGGCTTCAAGTTTGGTGAAATGAATATTTTCCACCGCCATCTGAGTCCGGATGGCAGCGGCCCGGTACTGTTCAGTCTGGCCAACATGGTGAAGCCGGGGACCTTCAATCCGGACAGCATGGCGGATATGATGACCCCTGGGGTGACTATTTTTATGCAGGTCCCTTCCTACGGTGATGAACTGCAGAACTTCAAGCTGATGCTGCAGTCTGCGCAGTATATCGCCGATGAAGTGGGCGGCGTGGTGCTTGACGATCAGCGTCGCATGATGACGCCGCAAAAACTGCGTGAATACCAGGATCGTATTCGCGAAGTGAAAGACGCGAACGCCTGACGTCCCGCGTTATCTCAACTCCTTCTCAACCCCCGCCTGTCGGGGGTTTTTTATCATTGATGGTGTGATATGGAACCGATCGAACAACAACTGACTGAACTGCGAACCACGCTTCGCCATCATGAATATCTGTACCACGTTATGGACGCGCCGGAAGTGCCCGATGCGGAATATGACCGCCTGATGCGCGAGCTGCGCGAGCTGGAGAGTCAACATCCGGAGCTGATTACCCCGGACTCGCCGACTCAGCGGGTGGGGGCGGCGCCACTAACTGCCTTCAGCCAGATCCGCCATGAAGTGCCGATGCTGTCGCTGGACAACGTGTTTGATGAAGAGAGCTTTCTCGCCTTCAACAAGCGGGTACAGGATCGCCTGAAAAGCACTGACGATCTCACCTACTGCTGCGAGCTTAAGCTCGACGGCCTCGCGGTGAGTATTCTCTACGAAAACGGCGTACTGATGCAGGCCGCGACCCGCGGCGACGGTACCACCGGCGAGGATATTACCTCCAATGTGCGAACCATTCGCACTATCCCCCTCAAGCTGCATGGCGAGAATATCCCGGCACGTCTTGAGGTGCGTGGTGAGGTTTTCCTTCCGCAGGCCGGGTTTGAAAAAATCAATGAAGAAGCGCGCCGCACCGGCGGAAAAGTGTTTGCTAACCCGCGTAATGCGGCGGCGGGTTCGCTGCGCCAGCTCGATCCGCGCATCACGGCGAAGCGACCGCTTACTTTCTTCTGCTACGGCGTTGGCGTGCTGGAGGGCGGTGAGCTGCCGGCCAGCCACTCGGCCCGTTTGCAGCAGTTCAAAGCATGGGGACTGCCGGTGAGTGATCGCGTCACCCTGTGTCATACTCCCGAGGAAGTGCTCACTTACTATCGTAAAGTCGAGGAAGATCGTCCTCATCTGGGCTTTGACATTGATGGCGTGGTGATCAAAGTCGATTCGCTAGCGCTGCAGGAGCAGTTGGGTTTTGTGGCCCGCGCGCCGCGCTGGGCCGTGGCCTTTAAGTTCCCGGCACAGGAGCAGATGACTTTCGTCCGGGATGTGGAGTTCCAGGTAGGGCGCACCGGGGCGATCACGCCAGTGGCGCGCCTTGAGCCGGTCCATGTCGCCGGCGTGCTGGTGAGCAATGCCACCCTACATAACGCCGATGAAATCGAACGCTTAGGTCTGAAAATCGGCGACAAGGTAGTGATTCGTCGGGCAGGCGATGTGATCCCGCAGGTGGTCAATGTGGTGCTTTCCGAGCGTCCGGCGGATGCCCGGGATGTTGTCTTTCCGACCCACTGCCCGGTATGTCAGTCCGACGTTGAGCGAGTGGAGGGCGAGGCGGTAGCCCGCTGTACGGGCGGCCTTATCTGCGGCGCGCAGCGTAAAGAGTCGCTTAAGCACTTCGTCTCCCGTCGCGCGCTCGACGTTGACGGCATGGGTGACAAGATCATCGACCAACTGGTGGAGAAAGAGTATGTCCATACGCCGGCGGATCTGTTCCGCCTGAGCGCCGGGAAACTCACCGGGCTGGATCGGATGGGGCCGAAGTCCGCGCAAAATGTGGTCAATGCTTTGGAAAAAGCCAAAGAGACGACCTTCGCACGCTTCCTCTACGCTCTGGGTATTCGCGAGGTAGGCGAAGCGACAGCGGCGGCCCTGGCGGCGCATTTCGGCACTCTTGAAGCCCTGGAGCAGGCTTCCATTGAGGAGCTGCAAAAGGTCCCTGATGTTGGCATCGTGGTTGCCACCCATACCTTCAACTTCTTTGCCGAAGAGAGTAACCGCGATGTCATCGCGCAGCTGCTGGCCGAAGGCGTTCACTGGCCGGCGCCAGTCGTGGTGAAGGCGGAAGAGATTGATAGCCCGTTTGCGGGTAAAACCGTGGTCCTGACCGGCAGCCTGAGTCAGCTATCGCGGGATGACGCCAAAGCGCGTCTCGTCGCGCTGGGGGCGAAGGTGGCAGGCAGTGTGTCGAAGAAAACTGACCTGGTGATTGCCGGCGAAGCGGCGGGTTCTAAGCTGGCGAAAGCGCAGGAGCTGGGCATTGAGGTGATTGACGAAGCCGAAATGATGCGTCTGCTGGGAGAATAACGTGGATAAAGCGCAGCTGGTCGAAATAGCCAATACTGAGATGCCGTTCGGTAAATACAAGGGACGTCGTTTAATCGATGTCCCGGAAGAGTATTTACTGTGGTTTGCGCGTAAGGATCAGTTTCCTGCCGGCCATCTCGGCGAGCTGATGGCGTTGACCCTGCTGATTAAAACCGAGGGGCTGAGCGATCTGGTTCAGCCCCTGAAGAAAGCGCGTTAAGCTTTGGCGGCGTTGGCCTTTTCCTCAGCGAGACGCGCATCGGTTTGCTGGTTGTAGCGCCGCGCCAGCACCGCGCAGACCATCAGCTGGATTTGGTGGAAGATCATCAGCGGCAGCACCATGATGCCGAGGATGGAGGTCGGGAAGAGAATATTGGCCATCGGGATGCCGTTGGCCAGACTCTTTTTCGAACCGCAGAAGACGATGGTAATCTCATCGGCTTTGTTAAAGCCGCAGCGGCGGGCGACGAACACGTTCACAGCGATGACAATGGCCAGCAGCACCAGGCTGACCACCACGATAAACAGCAGCGATCCCAGACCGACTTTATGCCAGATGCCATTCACCACTGCCTCGCTAAAGGCGGAGTAAACCACCAGCAGAATCGAGGTCTGGTCGGTCTTACCAATCCACTTCTTATGCTTCGCCACCCAGTTGCCGATCCACGGCCGTGATAAGTGACCGAGTACGAAAGGCAGCAGCAGCTGCAGCATGATTTTACCGACCTGCTCCAGGCTGCCGCCTGCGCCATGAAGGTTCATCAGGACGCCCACCAGCAGCGGTGAAACAAAGATCCCCAGCAGGCTGGAGGCCGAGGCTGAGCACACCGCCGCCGCGACGTTGCCTCCGGCCAGCGAAGTAAAGGCGATAGCGGATTGCACGGTGGCCGGCAGAATGCACAGATAGATAAAGCCGCTGTAGAGCATCGGATCGACATTCACCGGCGCCCACCAGGCAAACAGAACCCCGAGTACCGGGAAGAGAATAAAGGTGCTGCACATCACCCACAGATGCAAACGCCAGTGGCTGCCGCCGGCGATAATCGCTTCCCGGGAGAGTTTAGCGCCGTGCATAAAAAACAGCAGGGCAATGGCGGCGGTGGTCAGATGTTCAAAGAAGGGAACGAAAGCGCCACGGGCGGGGAAGAATGAGGCCAGCAGGACAACGGTGACCAGGGTTGCCGTAAACGGATCGAGAATGCGGAAAAGTTTCATAAACGCTCCTGAAAAGAGATGCGCTATTGTGCTTTTTTTCATTTGAGAAATAAAATTGATTTATTGCATCTATTCATGAATAAAAAAGATGAATTACTCTCTGCGTCAGTTAAAAGTATTCGTCACCGTCGCCCGGGCCAGAAGCTTCAGCCGGGCAGGGGAGATGATTGGCTTAAGTCAGTCGGCCGTCAGCCATAGCGTCAAAGAGCTGGAGCATCAGACCGGCGTCCGGCTACTCGACCGTACCACTCGCGAAGTCGTGCTCACCGAAGCGGGTCAGCAGCTGGCGGGGCGGCTGGAGCGTTTGCTCGATGAGTTGACGATTACCCTGCGCGACGCCGGGCGCGTCGGCCAGCAGATGAGCGGTACCGTCAAGGTCGCCGCCAGTCAGACGATTTCCGCCCACCTGATTCCGCAGTGTATTGCTCACAGCAACCGTCGTTATCCAGATATCGATTTTGTGTTGCACGATCGGCCCCAGCAGTGGGTGCTGGAGAGTATTCGCCATGGGGAAGTGGATTTCGGCATTGTGATCGACCCCGGCCCGGCGGCAGATCTGCAGTGTGAAGTGGTCCTGGCGGAACCTTTTTTGCTGCTCTGCCGGGAGGATCATCCTTTTGCCGGCCTGACGGAGGTGCCGTGGCAAGCGCTGCAGGATGAGAGACTGATCCTGCAGGACTATGCCTCCGGCAGCCGTCCGCTGATTGATGCGGCCCTTAGCCGGCTGGCTATCCGGGCGAACATTGTGCAGGAGATTGGTCACCCGGCAACGCTGTTTCCGATGGTAGAATCGGGAATTGGCATCAGCGTTCTGCCGGCGCTGGCGCTGCCGTTACCGCAGGGGAGCCATCTGACGGTGAAGCGGCTGACCCCGGTGATGGAGCGGCAGTTGATGCTGGCATGCCGGAAAAATCGCTCGCTGTCGACCGCCGCTCAGGCGTTATGGGAAATTGTGCGTGAAGAAGGGGCAAATTTAACCGCTGCGAGGGTGGAAGATCCGCTGTATCAGCGCTGACAGGGGGAGTGCTGCGGGGGAACTCGCGGCAAGACCGCAAACTGCGCATAGCAAAAAGGCGCCTTTAGGGCGCCT
>NZ_KV789897.1:168485-168686 GCF_001807705.1 Klebsiella sp. HMSC25G12
TCGTGCAGGATGACTCGGCTTCGCCTCGCCCTTCGGGCCGTCGCCGCAAGCGGCTCCGTTGTCTCACTGCGTTCGACCCGAACCTGCTGCAGAGAAACTCGTCTCATCCTGAGACTCGCCCTGCGGGCCAACGCTGCCGCGTCGTTCAAAATTGTTCCCGACAATTTTGTCGAATCGTTGAGTTCGGCGCATAGCAAAAAG
>NZ_KV789898.1:0-522 GCF_001807705.1 Klebsiella sp. HMSC25G12
ATAAAGACTTATCTCTTAAGATCCTGTCTATGTGTCACTGTTATATTTCATCCGGCATCCTGCTGTTTATCTCTTCTGGTATTTATACTTTGCGCTGAAAATAATAAAAACTGGTCCGGGCGTCGTCCCTGAAGGGACACGGCTGTCGTGAACAGAGCCAGCAAGCTGTCTCTGCCCGGCCCTACGGTAAACCTCCGGGCAGCGGGCTTCCATCCTGACGCAAATTCATATTCGCGCTTGCTGCATCCTTATCAGGATGCGCCGCTTTCACCGTGGCGATAAATACCCGCCACTCTGATGGCCGGAACGTGAATTCGATAAAGACCGAATTGACGTTCCGGGTTGTGTGCATGCTCAGCCCCGCGCTATATCGCCCGACATCATCTTTTCGCGGAGGGCGGCTTTTAGCATCCGTCGTGGCGAAAATAAAGGGGTGTATAAACGCTTCGCGCCCCTTTATTTTCTCCCCGTCGGCTGCAAATTGCCCTTTGCCGCTCAGTGATGAAGTCGAACGATTTAATA
>NZ_KV789899.1:0-1117 GCF_001807705.1 Klebsiella sp. HMSC25G12
ACACATCCCGCAGCCGGAAATATCTGGCTCCGTAGCGGGCGTATATCTCTGTCACGTCACAGCAGACCATCTCCTGCAGCATGAACGTTTCCCACTCGCCGTTCTCACTTGTTGACCAGTTGAGCGGATACATCAGGCCCAGCGCCTCGTGAAAGGCATGAACGTCGATTTCTTCCGGTGCTTTCACCGCATCGTTACGGCGACTCAACCAGTACGCACGTTCTGCCTCTGCGGTGGTCTGCATTCCCAGGACTGCAGAGGATTCGATCAGGTGTAAGTTCATACATCTCTCCTTATGTGGATGACCGGCGGCCCCCGGACCGCCAGATGTTGGGTAAAAAAGCAGATTCATGGCATATGGCGTTCAGCGCGCATTGAGTCAGCAATGTATTTGCGTGCGTCATTCCACGCTTCCTCACCGATATCACCATAAAGAAGCTCAACGAGTTTCCGGGACTGAAGCCACGGTTGTGCAACGCCGAAATGCACCTGCAGAACGTCAGCGTGCCAGTCAACCACTCCCGCCCCCAGGACGTTATCAGCCATACGCATCAACGTGCCCCATACCAGTTCACTTCTTTCGCTTTCTCTCAGGCGCTTGTTTTTAAGCTCCGCCAGATACATAAGGAGGCTCTTTTGCTCGCTAATCGCGTTGGCCAGAAGGTTTTCAACCCATCTTTCGGTAGATTCTTTGGTGGCGGTTTTGACGTTGACGTTCTGTGTGTTCATTCTGCTTTTCCTCTGGTCTGGTGGTTAATCCATCTCTCGGTGAGTTCCCTGGCGGCAAAGGGCAAAGGAGCAACGTCGTAAGGAGGAGAACAAGGGGCGGAGACAAAAAGTTTTTGCGGTCCCTGGCAAAAAGTTTTTGGCGGAGTTTATTTACCCCTTGGGTGACGACACGGCGGTGCTACGACCAGCCCTTCGCCGGGGAACGGACGAGAGATGACTCACCAGGGGAAGGGATGAGAATGAACACACCCGACACGACGGAACGGCGTGGCGCCATCAGAGTGCCGGTAGCTTTATCGCCGGCACGGTGAAAGCGGCGAGACCGTTCCGGTCGCAGCAAGCGCTGCCGTTGACCTTGACTTCAGACATCAGACACTAGCCGTCAGGC
>NZ_KV789900.1:0-19968 GCF_001807705.1 Klebsiella sp. HMSC25G12
GAGAGTAGGGAACTGCCAGGCATCAAACAAGTGAAGAGCCCATCCTTACGGATGGGCTTTTTGCGTTTCTGTGGACCGGGCAGCGTGCCGGCATGTCTCCCCGGTGGCGCTGCGCTTACCGGGGCTACGGATTCGCACCCGCCCTGCACGACCTGTAGCCCGGACAAGGTGCGCAGCACCGCCTCCGGGGAAACATCCGGCCCGACCGCCGGGTTCGTTAACATCAGTAATACCTATCACATTAATAGGTTATCCTGCAATTGTCCTTATTAATTATATGGATTATCTTCCCTGCGTGATGAATCAACGCATCATCTCTCCCGAGGGAGAAAAATAGAAAGCAACTCGCTTATTTCTCATCCTGTTAACTGGTTATAAAGTCAATGAAAAAACCGCTAATTGGGATTCTGGCTTTCGCTTATGGACTAAGCTTACCTCTGTTTGCTGCTGATACCGCCACATTAACGCTCTCCGGGCGGGTGGTTTCAGAAACCTGCAGTACCGATATCGTCAATAAACAACCTCAGCAGCGTTGCGGAAAGAATACCTATCTTATTGCTTCGCAAAATAGCGTGACGAATGCTCGCGGCGTGATCACGCGGACGGTGAATTTACCGGATGATGCAAGTCGGAAAATAATTATTAGTAGTTACGATTAATATTATCTCTCTATTTCAGCGCCAGTTTATTGTGCCTCGGTAAAATAATGGCGCTGCCTCTTCCTCCCGCAAAATAACGCACTTACGATTCAGAAAAAATATTTCCGTGACTGAATACTTCGCTCCCGGATGTATTGTGGCAAACGGTATGCTTCTTCCCTGTTTTTGTCTTAATGAGCTACATCATTAACACTTTGTTAACTTGATCTGGTTTATATGGCGGAAAATTTGTTATACAAAGAGGGATGATTGCCTGTATGGATGCTGCCCGAAATACCTTGCGAGACATATGCAGGTTATCGGCTGGCAATATGAGAATAGAAATGAAAATCCTGCTTAACTGGTCGCCACTGCGCCAGCTCTTCACTTACATTCAGGAGCGCTTTACCTTTCTGGTGCTGCTCTGCTGGCCAGCGATTATCTGGCTGTTCTGCCGGGTCGGCGTATGGCTTATGGATAACGTTTATGAACTGCTGGGGAAATCACCCGCCCAGTCCTTCACCGTTTATCTGCAGCCGTTTATGACCCCCGGCACGCTGCTGCGTATCTCCATCAGCTGGATTGTCTTATTGTTTATCCTGTTTAGTATGGCGATGGCCTTCACCTGGGGTTTACGTCGCTTTATGAACCGCCACAAATAAATCCCTGGGCCGCCGTAAGTCGACGGCCCTTCTTAAGCCCTTACGCCATCTCGCCAATAGTCTTACGAAAACGCAGCAACGCGATAGTAAAGAACACCCCGCCGATAGCCAGCAAGGTTAAGAACTGCGGCCAGACGATGGCAAAGCTGGCGCCACGGTACAGTATCGCCTGCGCCAGACTGACGAAGTGGGTGGTCGGCATGGTCAACATAATATCCTGTACCAGCTGCGGCATACTTTCCCGCGGCGTGGATCCGCCGGAAAGCATCTGTAGCGGCAGCAGCACCAGAATCATCAGCAGCCCCAGCTGCGGCATCGAGCGGGCGAGGGTGCCCATAAAAATGCCGATTGAGGTCGTGGCGAACAGGCTGAGCGCCACCCCGAGCATAAACAGGGGAATCGACCCCTCAATGGGCACCTGCAAAATCCCCTGCACCATCAGTATCAGCGACAACCCGGAGACCACCAGCACCACCAGGCCCATCGACCAGATCTTGGCCATCATGATTTCAAACGGCGTTACTGGCATCACCAACAAGTGCTCTATGGTGCCATGTTCCCGCTCGCGGATCAGCGCCGAACCGGTGAGGACGATCGCCAGCATGGTGATGTTATTGATGATCGCCATCACCGCGCCAAAGCGCTCCTGCTCAAGGTTAGGGTTAAAACGCATCCTTACCGCCAGCTCTACCGGCAGTACGCTGTTATCCCGATAACGGGCGACAAAGCTGTTGACTTCGCCACTGATAATATTCTGGATATAGCCGTTACCGGTAAAGGCCTGGCTCATGCGCGTGGCGTCGACGTTGACCTGGATTTCCGGCTGCCGACCGGCCAGCACATCGCGCTGGAAGTTAGGCGGGATGTTGATGGCGAAAGTGTAGCGCCCGGCATCCAGCCCGGCGTCCATCTCATCAGCGGTGATCAGCTCCGGCTCGAGAAACCAGGGACGGTAGAAAGCGTTAATAATGCGTGAAGAGAGCTGGGATTTATCCATATCAGCAACCGCGATCGGCGCCAGGTGCAGCGAACCGGGCATCACCGTGGCCGAGGAGTACACCGACACGGTAAAAGCAAACACGATCAGCGCCAGCATCGCTTTATCGCCGAGCAGGCTGCGCAGCTCTTTGACGCCAAGATTATAAATATTGCGTAATCCGCGCATCATTCCTCCTGTTTCTTCAGCAGCAGCACGCTCAGCCCGAGCACCAGCGGCACCGCAATCAATAGCGGAATGAACGAGCCCCACAAATCGCTGAGATTCAGCGCTTTGGAGAAGGTGCCGCGAGCGATAGTCAGGAAGTGGCTGGTCGGATAAATTTGCCCGATCCAGCGCCCGGGCCCTTCCAGCGACGCCACCGGATCGATCATCCCGGAGAACTGGGTTGCCGGGATCAGCGTAATGATCGCGGTGCCGAAGATGGCGGCGATTTGGCTCTTCATAAAGGTTGAGATCAGCAGCCCCAGACCGGTGGCGATGGTGACATACAGCAGCGCCGCCAGGGTCAGCGTCAGGAAGCTGCCCTTATGCGCGACGCCAAAGACAAAGACCGACAGCGCGCACAGCAGGAAGAAGTTAAACATCCCCAGTACGATGTAAGGCAGCTGCTTGCCGAGCAGGAATTCACTGCGGGTGGTTGGCGTCACGTACAAGTTGATAATCGATCCGAGCTCTTTCTCACGGACTACGCTCAGGGCGCTGAGCATCGCCGGGATCATCATCAGCAGCAGCGGGATCACCGCCGGGACGATGGCCGGCAGGCTCTTCACGTCCGGATTATAGCGATAGCGGGTCTCGATGGAGATGAGCGAGGTATCGCGCTGTGGGCTGCTCTGGCGGCCGGCCATCTCCTGCAGCCAGGCGAGATGCATCGCCTGCACGTAACCGCGCACGGTTTCCGCGCGGTTGGGCATCGCGCCGTCCACCCAGACGCCGATTTGCACCGGTGTGCCGCGGGCGATATCGCGACCAAAGTTCGGCGGGATCTCTATTGCCACCGCCAGTTCGCCGTCACGCATCCGGCGGTCCAGTTCGTCATAGCTGTGCAGTGGCGCCTGCTCGATAAAGTAGCGTGAACCGGCTATGTTCTGCGACCAGCCCTGGCTGCTGAGGGTTTGGTCGCGGTCGAGGACGGCAAAGCGCAGATCCTCAACGTCCATGCTGATCCCATAACCCATGATAAACATCAGGATCACCGTCCCCAGCAGCGCCAGCGTCGATCGCACCGGATCGCGGCGCAGCTCCAGCGCCTCGCGGCGGCTGTAGCTAAACAGGCGGCGCAGGCTGAATGACTGGCGTGGGGACGCGTTCTGCTGGTGTGATACGACAGCAGGCGGTGCGGGCGTGGTAGAGACAGAAACGGTCGGTTGTGCGGCATCCGCCGCTTCCTGCAGCCAGGCGATAAACGCCTCTTCGAGGCTGGCTGAGCCACGTTGCTCAACCAGCGCCTGCGGCGTATCGCTGGCCAGCACCTTGCCGGCGTGCATCAGGGAGATGCGATCGCAGCGTTCCGCCTCATTCATAAAGTGGGTGGAGATGAAGATGGTGACGCGATCCTGCCGCGCCAGGTCGACCATCAGCTGCCAGAACATATCGCGCGCCACCGGGTCAACGCCAGAGGTGGGTTCATCGAGGATCAGCATCTCCGGGCGATGGATTACCGCCACCGCTAACGACAGGCGCTGACGGATCCCCAGCGGCAGATCGGCGGGAAGCGCATCTTCAACCTCGGTCAGCATAAAGCGCTCGCTCATCTCAGCGACCCGGTTGGCTATTTCGTCGTCCGGGATATGAAACAGGCGGGCGTGCAGCTCGAGATTTTGCCGTACGCTCAGTTCGCTATAGAGCGAAAAGGCCTGTGACATATAGCCCACCCGCTGGCGGGTGGCGATATCCTTCGGGTCGACCGGCTGGCCGAACAGCCAGGCTTCACCTTCGCTGGCGGGCAGCAGGCCGGTGAGCATCTTCATGGTGGTGGATTTGCCGCAGCCGTTAGATCCAAGGAAGCCAAAGATTTCGCCGCGGGCGATGCGAAAGTTAACGTGGTCGACGGCAACAAAGTTGCCGAAGCGCATGGTCAGGCCGCGCGCTTCGATAGCGATCTCTTCCTCACGGTCGTCGCGCGGCGGGATAATTACCGCCTTATGCGCCTGACGTTGCGCTTCCGGCAGCAGGGCGATAAACGCCTGCTCCAGGGTCTGGCTGCCGGTCTGGGCTTTGAGCTCCGCGGCGCTGCCGGTCGCCAGCACCTCGCCGGCATTCATCGCCACCAGCCAGTCAAAGCGCTCGGCCTCTTCCATGTAGGCGGTAGCGACCAGCACGCTCATATCCGGTTGGCGCTGGCGAATACTGTCGATAAGCTCCCAGAACTGCGCCCGGGAAAGCGGGTCGACGCCGGTGGTCGGTTCATCGAGGATCAGTAATTGAGGGTCATGGATCAGCGCGCAGCACAGGCCGAGCTTTTGCTTCATCCCACCGGAGAGTTTTCCGGCGGGGCGATCGCGAAACGGCGCCAGCCCGGTGCTCTGCAGCAGCTCGTTGATACGCAGTTCGCGCTCGGCTTTATCGTGGCCGAACAGGCGCGCGAAGAAGTCGACGTTTTCATACACCGAGAGGGTGTGATAGAGGTTTTTCCCCAGCCCCTGTGGCATCCACGCGATTTTCGGGCACACGTCGCGGCGGTGATGCACATCACGCATATCGCCGCCAAGCACCATCACGTTACCCTGTTCAATGGCCCGTGCCCCGGCGATCAGCGAGAGCAGACTCGATTTGCCGACGCCGTCCGGGCCAATCAGACCAACCATACGCCGTGCCGGGATCGCCAGGCTGATATCCCGCAGCGCGATGGTGGCGCCATACTGCTGGCCAACGTTTTCCAGCAGGGCGACGGGGGGCGAGGTATCCTGCGGCGTCAGTTTCATTGCGGCAACCTCACCGTTAGCGCCTCAGGCCAGGGTTGTTGTTTATCCACCCGCACGTAAGCCATGCCGGGCAGG
Organism: Klebsiella sp. HMSC25G12; assembly: GCF_001807705.1. NCBI lineage: Bacteria > Pseudomonadati > Pseudomonadota > Gammaproteobacteria > Enterobacterales > Enterobacteriaceae > Klebsiella > Klebsiella sp. HMSC25G12. Next base: position 5,300 of record NZ_KV789900.1, read on the forward strand.
CCGGTTTTGACATATTCCAGATGCTGCGCCAGCAGCTCCGGCGGGATGCGCGCTTTGACGCGGAACATCAGCTTAAGGCGCTCGTCGCTGGTTTCTACCGTTTTCGGCGTGAACTGGGCGACGCTGGCGACAAAGCTGATGTTGGCCGGGATCACCAGATCCGGCGCGGCATCAAGGATCAAGCGCGCTTCGCTGCCGAGCGCCAGCAGGCCAGCCTGTTCGGTTGGCAGAAAGAAGGTCATATAGACATCGGCGAGATCGACCATATTCAGCACCCGGCCACCGGCGGCCAGGACTTCGCCTGGCTCAGCGACGCGATACTGAATGCGGCCATCACGGGGTGCTTTCAGCTCGCTATCGTCAATATCGGCAAGGATCCGCCGTTCGGTCGCCTGGGCGGCTTCGACGCGGGTTTGCGCCTGAATAATGCTGGTGCGGGCAGCTTCGATGGCGGCGCGGGCGGCAGAGACCTGGGCTTTCGCCGATTCCAGCGCCGCGCGGGCGCTCTCTGCTGCCGCGCGGTCGTCATCCAGCTGCTGGGCGGAGACGGCGCCGCGCTGCGACAGGGCATTCGAGCGGACATGGCGTTTCGCCGAGGAATCCAGCTCCGCCTGGCGCTGCTTCACCACTGCTTCGCTGGCGCGCATTTCACTCTGCCGCTGATCGAGCAAGGCTCTGGCGGCGAGCACCGCGCTTTCCGCCTCCTTGATTTGTGCGGCGGCTTCAAGACGCTGCTCGTTCAGTACGCGAGTATCCATCCTCGCGAGGACTTCTCCCTGACGCACAAACTGGCCCTCTTTGACCAAAATCGTGTCGATACGCCCGGCGATTTTACTGGCAATATCGACTTCGGTGGCTTCGATTCGGCCGTTGCTACTGGCAAAACCGTCCGGGAGACCTGGCGGGCGCAGCAGCCACCATGCGGCGGCGGCGAGCACCACCAGTAAGCCGACAAGATACCCTGCCCAACGTTTCTTTATTTTGTCCATACGCGACTCGCTTGATTCCCTTTGCTGAGTGGTGCGCGTGTTTCCTCCGCCGAGCGGAGCGTCCTCCTTGCGAGGGACGAAAAGGTGGGGGTAAAGGCCGCTGACGCCGCGCTCTGCCGCGTCGATGCGCAGCCGATCGCTGTGCTACTTATGTGGTCATCATCAGCGATCCAGGCCTTAATGAAACACGCATAGTGAGAGCTACCGTCATCGCGATAGTAACATTCGTGGCGATGTTGTCCATACGAAGTGCATGGTCTTGTCGGTGCGTTAACAGAAATACCCACCGTCAGGATAAAACCGCGAAAACAGGGCGCCTGTTTTGTTATCTGGTTGCCCCCCGGTAACTACGATATGATTCCGCTCCTGGCATTGAGAAACATCCGACGAGTGCTTTAATTTCATGAATGAAGAAAGCCAAAAATATATCGCCCTGATTTTTAAGGAATGGCTACCGCTGTATGACAGCCTGACGCCGGACGTCCGTGCATTACTTAAAAAAATGGCCGATGAGCGATCGTCGATGTTAGCGACCCGCTTTTACGATTTTATTTTTCAGGATCCGGATATCGCCAGGCACCTCTCTTATGAGCTGGTTGAGGAACGTCTGAGCCGCTCTCTGGCGGGATGGGTACAGCAGATCCTGACCTGTGAAAAAGAGGATCTTCAGACTCTTGCGGAGCGCCAGTATCAGATCGGCAGCATTCATTCGCGGATAGGCATCCCGGCAGAGGCGGTGCTGCGCGGCGCGCGGCAGATAAAATCCGGGCTGGTGGAGGCGATTCGTGACAGCCAGGTCGCGCGGGACACAGGGATAGCGGCTATCCATTACGCGATCATGGCGATGAATATGGCGGTGGAGATGATGTGTCACGCCTATACGCTGTCGCATTATCGGGCTACCAAAAATGAAGAAGCTTTTCGTCTGTACAGCCTGATGGATAACGTCCCGATGGAGTATGGAAAGCAGCAGGCATCGCTTTCGGGTTGGGAAAATAGTGCGATTTTTAATATCGTCAGCGAGAACAGGACGGACCTTAACGCAACGTTATTATCTGAATCCGAATTTGGTTTGTGGTTTCGCCATAAATGCGTTCGCTATTTTAACCACAATCCGCAGATGGGGGAGATTACTGAGTTGATCGGTCAGGTGGATGCGCTGATTACCGAATGGCGTACCGCGGAACAGGATGCTGGTTATAAAAATACTCAGAGCCTGCTGCAAAAGATCCATATCCATTGCCAGCACATCAGCAGCCAGCTGGGAGTGTTATTCAGTAGTCTGTCGCAGATGCAAAATGGCAAAGACGCGCTAACCAGCCTGCTTAACCGTCGCTATCTGCCGGTGGTGCTCAAGCATGAAGTCACCCTGGCGATTGAGTATGACCTGCCGCTGACGGTAGCGATTATCGATATTGATTTCTTTAAAGAGATCAATGACAAATGGGGCCATATGGTCGGCGACCGCGCCATTAAGCACGTAGCCGATCTGCTCAGCGATAATATTCGCTCCAGCGACTATCTCTTCCGCTACGGCGGCGAGGAGTTTCTGCTGGTGCTGGTGGAGACCCGCGCGGCAGAGGCTTTCCCTCTCCTTGAACGTCTGCGCAAAAAGATTGGCCAGCTGGCGTTTAACGTTGGCGGCGACACGCAGATCCCCATCACCGCCAGCATTGGCTTTGCCGCCCACACCGGTCACCCCGATTACAACCTGCTGCTGCGCGACGCCGATAACGCGCTGTATGCCGCCAAGCGCGAGGGGCGCAACTGCGTGAAGATGCACAAAGGCGGGGGATAAAACCGTAGCCCCGGTAAGCGTAGCGCGACCGGGGAAGGGCTCTGAAACTCAGAACAGCACCGGCAGCCCCAGCCCGCGCTTCACCTCATGCAGCGTCTGCTGCGTCAGCTGGTGGGCACGTTCGCTGCCCTGGCGCAGCAGCTCAAGCAGCATCCCTTTATCCTGAATATAGGTAGCCCGGCGTTCGCGGATCGGCGCCAGTAGTTCCTGCAAGCAGGTTTCCAGTTCATTCTTACACTGGCGATCGCCCAGCCCGCCGCGCTGATAGTGGGCTTTCATCTCTGCCACCAGCGCCTTATCGCTATGGAAAGCGTCGAGATAGGTGAACACCACGTTGCCGTCGACATGTCCCGGATCGCTGACTCTCAGGTGCGTCGGGTCGGTATACATCGCGCTGACCGCGCGGTGGATCTCCTCTTCACTGGCCGATAACGTCAGCGTATTGCCCAGCGATTTCGACATTTTAGCATTACCGTCGACGCCCGGCAGGCGGCTCACTTCGCTGAGTAGCGCCTTGCAGTGGCGCAGCACCGGCTCGCCGGTGAGGCTATTCATCTTGTGGACGATCTCGTTGGTCTGCTCAATCATCGGTAGCTGATCGTCACCCACCGGCACCAGCTCGGCCTTGAAGGCGGTGATATCGGCCGCCTGGCTAATCGGATAGGCAAGAAAGCCCACTGGCAGCGAACGGGCGAATCCCTTTTGGGCAATCTCATTTTTGACCGTCGGATTACGTTCCACGCGGGCGACGGTGACGATATTCATATACAGCGCGCTGAGCTCCGCCAGCGCGGGCAGAGCGGACTGCAGGCAAATAGTGGTGAGCCTGGGGTCGATGCCGACGGCCAGATAATCGGCCATCACTTCGAGGATATGGTGGCTGATTTTTTGCGGGTTGCTGCCGTTATCGGTGAGCCCTTGCAGGTCGGCGATCAGGATAAACTGCTGGTGGTCGTGCTGCAGCGCGACGCGCTGGCGCAGCGAGCCGACGTAGTGGCCAAGGTGCAGTTGGCCGGTCGGGCGGTCGCCGGTGAGGATGGTTTGTGGATGGTTCATCAGGGACTCCTTATCAGACTGTTCAGCCGAAAGACGTCCTGAAAACACCAAAGCCTCCTTCCGGCGGCTTTGAAAATGGAAACGTGTATCGTGCCGCCTGTTATGCAGGCAGCCACCAACGACGGGGATAGGTAACGATAACGTTTCTGTTCATCTTTTTATCCTGCCACGAAATCACGGCGGGGTAAACCCGCCTCGTATTACATGGTCGAGAAGACGTTCATGATCACGCCGCCGGAGATAATCAGCGCCATGGCGATAATGGCCGCCAGGTCCGGTTTCTGCTTATAGAGGATCATGGAGCAAATCGTCACGCCGACGATACCGAAGCCGCACCACAGCGAGTAGGCTACGCCCACCGGAATGGTGCTCATCGCGCGGGTGAGGGCGAAGTAACACAGGCCGTAGGCGCAGACCACCAGCACCGAAGGCGCCAGTTTGCTGAAGCCGTTGGTTTTTTTGATCATCGAGGTGCCGGTGATTTCGGAGCCGATAGACAGCGCCAGCCATAAAAATCCGAGATTAAACATAGGGTATTCCTTTCCTGTTAGTTAGCGATGTTCTTATCCATGGAGGCGACTGGCGCGGCGGGCGCGTCCTCTTCGCTCGCTTCGGAACCCATTTTCGAGAACAGGTTCATGATAACGATGCCGCTGGCGATCACCGCCATGCCGATGATGGCGGCGGTATCCGGATGCTGGCCGTAGAATGCCATTCCCAGCGTCGAGACCACCAGGATACCGGTGCCGGACCAGGTGGCGTATGCCAGGCCGACCGGGATATCTTTCACCGCCCTTGAGAGCGAGTAATAACAGGTGCAGTAGAGCGCAATCAGCAATACGAGCAGCAGCATTTTTGTGCTGCCTTCGCTGTTACCGAACATTTTTAACGTCGAGGTTGCCGAGGTTTCGGAGAGGATAACCAGCAGCATCCATAACCAGCATTTTGTTTTCGAAGACATCGTTAAGCTCCAGGTTCATAGTTGGGTAAGGTCATATCTTTCTGTTTTTTAAATAATCAATGGCTGCATCGGTCAGTTGCGCGTGCGGGGCCGCCGCCAGCGCCGGATTATTCACTATGTCTGTGACGGTGAGATAACGGCGCGGTTCGCTGCTGGCGGCAGGCGCGGTGGGCGCGTCCAGCGTCGCCAGCAGCTCATTCATGGTGCCGAGGAAGACGCCGCAGGCTTCCAGGCGAGTCAGCGTGGCCTGCAGATGCCCGGTATAGGCGCTGTCGGCCTGCGCCCCGCGCAACTGGTTGAGTTCGCTGAGCGGATCGCAGTGGTAGCGCAGCGCCAGCACGGGAATACCCGCCAGCAGCGCCTCGTGCGCGCAGCGGGCGAGCGGGCTGCGCAGCGTGCCGTTCAGCAGGTCTGAAGCCAGCGGGTAATCGAGAAACGGTAGCAGTACCGCCCGCCACGGCGCTGACGGCAGGGCATCCTGCCAGGCCGATGACGGGATAATCTCGCCCACCTCCCGCCACGCGGCGGCGTCGGCGAGGCCCTCCTCCAGCGCGAGGCGCAGCGGGTAGCCGCAGCTTGCCAGGCGCTGGCGGATTGCCGTGCGGTAGCCGTCAGCGGCGGTCACCATCACCAGTACCGGCGGGCGCAGGCGCTGTAAAATTCGCGCGACTAAACCTTCAATCTGTTCGTCGGTCATGGCGAGCCTCCGTTAGCCGATGAGCGTCACCTGCGCGCCGTTTTTCAACCCGGCGGCATTGGCTTCTTCGGTATCGATGTGAAACTCCAGCGCGAAGTCATCGCGCACCCGCACCACCACTTCATCGAAAGTCAGCTGACGCTTGCCGTTGCTGCGCACGCTGACCTTCTGGCCATTGCTAACGTTGAGCTGGCGCGCGTCCTGCGGCGACATATGAATATGCCGCCAGGCGCAGATCACCTGCGAATGGAGTTCAACGTGGCCTGCGGGCCCAATCAGCAGCGCGCTACCGGCATTATCCAGCTGGCCGGACTCACGAACCGGCGCCTTAATCCCGAGCGTGAAACAGTCGGCGCGCGATACTTCCAGCTGCGATACCGGGCGGGTCGGCCCGAGGACGCGGACGTTGGTCAGCGAGCCTTTCGGCCCGACAACGGTCACGCACTCCTGGGCGGCGAACTGCCCCGGCTGGCGCAGCGGTTTGAACGGCGTCAGGCTGTAGCCTTTGCCGAATAGCGCCTCGACGTCCTGTTGCGCGAGATGGACGTGGCGGTTGGAGATCCCCACCGGGATCGCCGGCGCCGTTGCGCTCAGGCGGGCGGCGATTTTTTCGCGAACCAGGGTGTCGATCATGACTTCTTCCCTTTCTTCAGCGCCGGATGTTTATCTTCCGTTTCGTTCGGGGCGGCAGGGGGGACGATGGGTTCCGGGGCGGCGATAACCACCGGTTCGGCCGCTTTTTTCGCAGGCGGCGGGTTGCCTTTGAGGTTGCTTAACGCTTCAACCACACAGCGCTCCGGGCGGGCAATCACCAGCGACTTCACGGTGTGCTCGGCGCCGGCCACCGCCACGCCGCGTTCAATGGCGGTGTGGATGGCGCTGATCTCCCCTTCAAAGCAGACGCTCACCAGCCCGGAGCCTGGTTTGCGATAGCCAATGCAGGTCACTCCCGCAGCTTTACAGGCGGCGTCGACGGCCTGAATGGCGGCGACCCATCCTCGCGTTTCAATTACGCCTAAACTTTTCATGGTCGGCTCCTGTTAATGGCGGACTAAGCGAATATCAAAATCAAATTGCCGGAAGAAGGTTTCCAGCCGGTCCAGTTCGTCCGGTGAATAAGACGGGTCCTGGGTAATCGGGTAGGGCATATCCAGGCGTTCGTACTTTTTGCGTCCCAACTGGTGGTACGGCAGCATGTCGATGCGGCGGATATTCCCGCGCTTCGCCAGCTTCTGTACGTAATCAATGGCGCCGGTAATGGCGTCGAATGAGTCGTTGTAGCCGCGTATGAGCGGCATACGCACAATGACGTTGGCGCCGGAATCCACCAGCCATTCGAGATTGCGGCGGATCCCTTCGTTGCCGATGCCGAGCATCGCCCTGTGGTGATCGCTGTTAATCTGCTTTATGTCGAATAAGAAGGTGTCGGTGACCGGCGCCAGCTTCTGGTAGTTGGCAAGCGGGGTGGTGCCCTGGGTTTCGACGGCGGTGTTAATCATCATCTTTTTGCATTCGCTGAATAAGGCGACGGCAAAATCGGTCTGCAGGCTCATCTCGCCGCCGCCGATGGTGACGCCGCCGCCGGAGGAGATGTAGAAGTCGTAGTCCTGCATGATGATCTCCATCAGCTCGCTGACGGTGACGTCCTTGCCCATAATGTCCAGCGCGTTCTGGGTGCAAATCTCTTCGCATTTGCGGCAGCCGATACAGTCTTTATTGCGGTCGACGAAGTGCTTCATTTCGCCGTTTTCTTCCGCCCGATAATGAATACCCGCCGGACAGACGCTGACGCAGTCGCCGCAGTTAATGCATTTGTCGTGCGAGAACATCACCTGGAACTGGCTGCTCAGCCCTTCCGGGTTGGCGCACCACGGGCAGCGAATGTTGCAGCCCTTAAAAAACACCAGCGTGCGAATGCCATCGCCGTCATAGATCGAATATTTCTGGATATTGAAAATTCGGCCCGTTAATTCTTGTTTTGCGATCACGCTTGCCTCCCGCTCCGTCCCGTTACGGGACGGAGAACTTCCGGTTATTTCTCAAATACGGCTCAAATAATTCCCAATAAGAGATCTAGAACTTCTCAATCACCGTACGGCTGATGATCTCGTCCTGGACCTCTTTGCACAGCTCGACGAAATAAGCGCTGTAGCCGGCGACGCGGACGATCAGGTCGCGGTATTTCTCCGGCTCCTGCTGCGCCTTCTTCAGCACTTCGTTATCGACATAGCTGAACTGCATCTGGCCATTGCCGAGAATCGAGGCGGTACGCAGCAAGGTAATCAGTCCATGGCGCCCCTCCGGGGTATCCAGCAGCCCTTTGAGGAACTTGAAGTTGTGCACCATACCGATGTTCATGGTCTCCACGTTCATCTTGCTGACCGACTTGATAATCGCCGTCGGGCCTTGTTTATCCGCGCCCTGAGTCGGGCTGATGCCGTCGGAGAGCGGCATCCACGCCAGGCGGCCGTTCGGCGTGGCGTTGGTCAGCTCGCCGATTGGCGTGTTGTTGGAGATAGACAGGGTGCCGTGGCTGAGGGTCGAGTAGAGCATTTTGTACTTACGGCACTCTTTCTCGGTCCATTCGGTAATATCCAGCGCGTACTGGTCGACGTAGTTATCGTCGTTACCGTATTTCGGCGCGTTCAGGCAGTCGCGGCGCAGCGCTTCGTAACCTTCAAAGTTGGCCAGCAGCGCATCGCGGATCTGCTCAAGGGTGTATTTCTTCTCTTCGAACACCAGCTTGCGGATCGCCGCCATCGAGTCGACGTAGGTCGCCAGGCCGGAGAAAATCAGCCCCGGACCGTGGTTGACCATCGCGCCGCCGGCGGCGACATCTTTGCCGCTCTCCATACAGCCTTCCACCAGCAGCGACATCAGCGGCTTCGGCGCCACATCGCGGTGGACACGCTGGCTGATGACGGTGCCGATGGCCGACAGGCGCACGATGTGGGCGATCTGCTGTTTCACCGCCGCGTCGAAATCTTCGAAGGTGCGCAGATCGCGCAGGTCGCCGGTATCCAGCCCCTGATAGCTATCGAACAGCACCATCCGCCCGCGGTTGAGCACGAATTCGATAGCGATAGGCCACTGGGTGTAGCCGGTGGAGGTCCACTGGTAGATGCGCCCGGATTTCTGCGGCTCAACGCAGCCCATCAGGCAGTAATCGCGGGCGTCTTCAAAATCGAAGCCTTTGCGCAGCATCATCTTGATGTGGGAGTCATCGAAGTGGCAGGCCGGGAAGCCCATTCCCGCTTTCACCACGTCGACGATTTTTTCCATGTATTTCTGCGGCGACTGGTTGTGGATACGGCAGGCCAGCGACGGCTGGTAAACCTTCACGAAGCGCACGGCGTCCATAATCAGATAGGTCAGATCGTTACAGGCATCGCCGCCGCTACGTTTCTGGCCGCCAACGGTGAGGTTGATAAACGGCTGATAACCCGCGAAATATTTCGCGCCCAGCTCGCTCGACATCCACATCAGTTCGGCACATTTGATGATGAACGCCTGCAGCAGCTCCAGCGCGGTGTCGTGGGTCAGGCGGCCTTCGCGGATATCGGCTTCGAACATCGGGTAGCAGTACTGGTCGACGCGCCCTAGCGACAGCCCGGTCTGGTTCTCTTCGATTTCAAACAGTGATTCGACGGTCCAGATACTCTGCAGCGCTTCCTGCAGGGTCTTCGGCGGATTGGCCGGCACGTTTTCGTTGACGTCGGCGATGGTCAGCAACTCGGCGCGGCGCTGGGCGTTTTGCTCTTTAGCCGCCAGTTCGCGGGCGTGGGCGGCGATGCGGCGGGCGTAGTTGACCACCCCTTCACAGGTTTCAATCGCCGCTTTGTAGTAGTAGATACGGTCGATATCTTCCGGGTTTTCCATGCTCAGGCTGGCCAGATGCGCTTCGGCATCGGCTTTAATGCCGTTCATCCCTTTGGTGAACAGCAGCACGTCGTAGCCCGGACAGGTATCGCCGCCGCCGTTAATCTGGTGATAGGAGAGGTCGCTGACGAAGGTCTCGCCGCTGAAGGCCCAGACGCCGGCTTCACGGTATTGCGCTTCGCAAATCTCATCCAGCGAACGGCCTTCCCAGAACGGGACGATCTCTTCGCGAATGGTTTTTTTATCTGCTTCGCTGATCTCAAACGGATCCTGCGGGCGGGTGCTCATGGTGTTGAGCTCGTCGCGCACCCAGCGCCAGGCGATATCCGGCGAGAAGGCGCCCGCGCGCGGCTTGCCGCACGGATGGCCGACGATCAGCTCATCATCCTGAATCAGAATCGGCGCGGTTTCGCAGGCGTGGCGGAAAGCTTTCGCCCGCAGCAGAATGGTCGGCATGCCCGGGTTGGCTTTGACCACTTCGGTAAAGGCCAGCGCGCGATAGATAGAGACGCTCGGACGTACCGTCAGGTAGTGGTTACGCAGGCGCTGCATACGCGGGGTTAAGCCTTCCATCGCCGGCGTGTCGGCGCAGGCGGCGAACGGCGCGTGGCTGACCGGCTGTACGCCGCTAAACAGACGTACCGGCAGATTCAGCGCGCTGAGGTTGCGCTGGGCGCTGATAAACATCGCCGAGAGTTCGTTCACTTCAGCATGGTCAAAAGCGGCGCCGCGCAGCATGGCGTCGAGCATCGGATAGCCGTCAATGGCGCAGGCGGCGCGGACTTCGCTTAGTTCCGCCAGCTTGAACCACAGGCACTCCACGATTTCATAGGCCTGCTGGGTATTCAGCGCGCCGCTGTTGATATCGCGTTGGAAGTAAGGCAGTAGCGCGATATCCGCCCCTTGCGGGTTAACCGCATAGCTGCCGTTGTCCAGCTGTAGCGCCAGCTGGAACAGATAGAATGCCTGGCAGGCTTCTTTGAAATTACGCGCCGGATGGGCCGGAACGTGGTGCAGAATGGCCGCGCTGTCGAGCAGCTCGGCTTTGCGATAAGCATTGGTTTCCGCGGCCGCCAGCTGTTCGGCGCTGTTGGCCAGATTTTGCGCCAGCGCCAGCAGGGCGTCGCAGGCGTAGATGGCGGCGCGGCAGCCATTGACTTCATCCATACCGCTGCGGCTGACCGCGCTACCGAGGGCGCGAGTTTTCTCTTCTAACTGGTGTTTAATCGCCAGCACGCCTTTTTCGACCACCAGTTTGTAGTCCGGTGAATCCAGATCGCTGTTGAGGTTGAGGAACTGGAACGCGGATGGGCGATGCGCGGCGCTTTCATCATGGAAAATCGCCCCGTGCGGTTTACGGGTCTGGTTACCGACGATCAGCTCGTCGGCGCTGATGGTCAGCGGCAGCTGGCGCATCAGTTCATAGAAGCGGCGCGCCGGTTTAACGGCGGCGGGAACGCCCGCGATGTCGCCATCAAGAGCGTTCAGCGTGGTGGCATGTTCGGTGCACAGCGTGCTTTTCTGGGCGAGTAAACGGTCTGCCAGCACTTTGACGCGCGGCGTTAAGTTGTAGTGTGCCATGAAGTATTCTCCAGATGTTCTTTTTCCGCGGCTGATGACAACCCGGTTGTGGATACAGTGTCCGTTTCTGCCGGGTGGCGGCTGACGCCTTACCCGGCCTGCAAATAACCCAGCGATCACCCGGTTATCTGTTACCCGTAGGCCCGCGCAAGCGGAGCGCCGCCGGGCGATGTCTGTTGTCCATGCCACGCCTGGCGATAAAGTTCGGTTAACGCGTTAGCGTCTGGCGCGCGTGGGTTGGTCGGAGTACAGCTGTCGCGCAGCGCCTGGCCGACCATCTCCGGCAGGCGGCGGTCGAATTCAGGCGCGTCAATGCCGGTGTCGCTAATGCCGGAGGGCATGTTCATCTCTTCTTTTAAAGCCTGAATGGCGACCAGCAGGCTGGCGACGCCCTGGCGTGGCGAGGCGGCAGGTAGATCCAGCAGATGCGCCAGACGGGCATATTTATGCGCCGCGAGGGTGTCGCACTGGCCGTCGACATCGGCGTTCCAGGCGACGACGTGCGCCATCAGCAGGGCGTTGGCGCGGCCATGGGGCACGCGGAAGACGCCGCCGAGGGCGTGTGCCAGGCTGTGGGTTATCCCCAGCGACGCGTTGGTGAAGGCCATGCCCGCCATGCAGGAGGCGTTGTGCATCTTTTCGCGCGCCAGCAGGTTGTCGCCGCTGCGCCAGCAGGTCGGCAGATAGCGAAATACCTGCTGCACCACTTTCTCCGCCAGCGCGTCGGAAAAGTCGCTGGCGGCGCGGGAGACGTAGGCCTCAAGGGCGTGACACAGCACGTCCATGCCGGTGTCGGCGGTAATTGCCGGCGGTACCGAAGTCACCAGCGCCGGGTCAAGAATGGCGATATCCGGCAGCAGCGACGCATCCACCAGCACCAGCTTCTCCGCGTTGGCTTTCACCACCGAAAAGGCGGTGACTTCCGAACCGGTACCGCTGGTGGTGGGGATGGCGACAAAGCATGGACGCGGCCGGTTAGCCTGCGGACGGGTTTGCGCCAGGGAGAAAATAACCGCTTTGGCGGCATCGATTACCGAACCGCCGCCGAGCGCGATAACCAGATCCGGATAGTGGTTATCCATCAGCTTCATGCCGCGCACCACGGTGGCGATATCCGGATCGGCCACCACGTCGTCCCACACCTGCCAGGCGATCCCGCGCTGGCGCAGCAGGGCGGTGACGCGCTCGGCGAGGCCAAACTTCACCATCGCTTGATCGGTTACCAGCAGCACGCTGCGGGCGGAGAGTTCGTTCAGCACCGAGAGGGCGTCCTGACCGAAGCAAATCCGCGGTTTCAGTAAAAATTCACTCATTGGGCTATTCACTCCTGTTAGGCGTCCCGAAACACGTTCTCGACAATGGCGACCACCGACATCGCTTTGTAGCGCTCTTTATTGAGCGCGAAGTACTCTTCCGCCAGCACGATGTCGTGCATGCCGGCGCCGACGTTATCGACGGCGACCCAGGTCTGGTCCTTCATCGGCTGCTGATTGTCATCCAGTCGGGTGACCAACAGCAGGTTGCTGCCGCGTAGCTCATCGCATTTCTGCGTGGCGACGACATGGCCGGTTACCTTTGCGAGAATCATCGTTTATCGCCTTATATCAGTGCGTTACTTAGCAAGGCGCTCCAGCACCTGGCGGATAACGCGTTCCACGTTTTGCTCGTTGATTTCGCCTTCCATGCTGGCGGCGCCTGCGCTGGCGAAACGGTCATCGCTGCCTGCGGATCGCGCTGGCGCGGCGTTGGCCGGGGCGTTGAAACGCAGGTCATCAAGAATGCTGCGCTGCGGATCGCTCGTCGGAGAGACGATGGTCGGCTGTGGTTCAGGGCGGCTGCCCGGGGCGCGAAGCTCGTCGATCGACCGCACGCCGTAGCCGACTTTGCGGATATTGAGCAGGTTCATCGGGCCGACGTTGTCGGAGCTGGAACCGCCGCCGACCGCGCCGCAGCCGAGGGTCAGCGCCGGGGAGATGTTGGTAGTCGCGCCGATACCGCCGAGCGCCGCCGGAGTATTAATCAGAATGCGATTGACCGGTTTTTCGAGGCTGAACTGGCGGATGACGTCCTGATTACGGGTGTGGATCACCAGCGTATGGCCGAGTCCTTCGTTGGTCAGCAGCTCCACCACGCGGTGGCAGGCGGCTTTCCAGTCTTCTGCCACGTACAGGCCGAGCACCGGGCACAGTTTTTCGCGCGAGTAGGGGTTTTTCGGCGATACGGTGGTCTGTTCGGCGATCAGTACTTTAGTGCTGGCCGGGACACAGAAGCCCGCCATCTGGCTGAGGTACAGCGCGGTTTTGCCGACCACTTTCGGGTTGATGGTGCCGTTCGGGCGCAGCAGCAGCGCCGCCATTTTCGCCGCTTCATCTTCATTCATAAAGTAGGCACCCTGCGCTTCCAGCTCGCGGTGAACCTCGTCGTAAATGCAGCCTTCGACGATGATCGACTGCTCGGAGGCGCAGATCACCCCATTATCGAAGGTTTTGCTGGTGATGATATCTTTCACCGCGTGGTGGATATCGGCGCTGCGTTCGATAAACGCCGGGCCGTTGCCCGGGCCGCCGCTGATGGTTGGGGTGCCGGACGCATAGGCCGCACGCACCATGCCTTCGCCGCCGGTGGCGAGGATCAGCGACACGTCTTTGCTGTGCATCAGCTCAGAGGTGGCTTCGAGCGTCAGCTGGGTGATGCCGTCGACGCAGCCCTCCGGCGCACCGGCCGCTTCCGCCGCGCGTTTGACGATTTCAATCGCCTTCCAGCTGCACTGACGCGCGCCCGGATGCGGGGAGAAGATAATGGCGTTGCCGGCCTTGAGGGCGATCAGCGCTTTGTAGATAACCGTGGAGGTTGGGTTCGTTGAGGGGACCAGCGCGCAAATCACGCCCAGCGGCACGCCCACGTCCATCACTTTTTTTACCGGGTCGTCATGAATGATGCCAACGGTCTTCATATCTTTGATGGCGTCGTAGACGCGCAGCGAGGCGAAGCGGTTTTTCAGCACTTTGTCCTGCCAGTTGCCAAAACCAGTCTCTTCCGCGGCCATTTTCGCCAGCGCTTCGGCGTGGTGCGCTGCTTCCTGGGCCACGTTTTTCACGATGGCGTCGATTTGCTGCTGCGAAAAGGTGGCCAGCATCGCCTGCGCCTTTTTGGCGTTGCGCACCAGTTCCCGCGCGTTCTGCCGGGACTGCAAATCGTTATCCAGTTCAATCATGAGTCTATCCTTCATCAGACGAAAAGAGTGGAGACGGGGCGCGCCCTGTCAGGTCATGCTTTGTGCTGCGCCGCGATTTTTTCGATGTCGTTATGTGGACGCGCAATGACGCGAGAGCTGACGACTTCGCCGATGCGTTTCGCCGCTTCCACGCCGGAGTCGACCGCTGCGTTGACCGCGCCGACGTCGCCTTTCACCATCGCGGTGACCAGGCCGGAGCCGACGTTTTCATAGCCAATCAATTCGACGTTGGCGGCTTTACACATCGCATCCGCGGCTTCAATACAGGCCACCAGACCTTTGGTTTCGATAAGACCAAGCGCTTCTTTCATCAGGTTTCTCCGTTAGTCCGCAATCTTGTAATGCGAGACGATTTTGTTGATGTCGTTATGCGGACGGGCGATAACCAGCGAGGTCACCACTTCGCCGATGCGTTGTGCGGATTCCACGCCGGAATCGACTGCCGCTTTTACCGCGCCGACGTCGCCTTTCAC
>NZ_KV789900.1:19988-46451 GCF_001807705.1 Klebsiella sp. HMSC25G12
GCGCCGACGTCGCCTTTCACCATCGCGGTGACGAGGCCGGAGCCGACGTTTTCATAGCCGATAAGCTCGACGTTGGCGGCTTTACACATCGCATCCGCCGCTTCAATGCAGGCCACCAGACCTTTGGTTTCAATCAGACCTAATGCATCACCCATTTGCGTTCTCCTGGCCTTCAGGCCTTGTGTTTAATGACGATTTTGTTGATGTCGTTATGTGGACGCGCGATGACCAGCGAGGTCACCACTTCGCCGATGCGCTGCGCGGATTCCACACCGGAATCCACCGCCGCTTTTACCGCGCCGACGTCGCCTTTCACCATCGCGGTGACCAGGCCGGAGCCGACGTTTTCATAGCCGATCAGTTCGACGTTGGCGGCTTTACACATCGAGTCCGCTGCTTCAATACAGGCCACCAGACCTTTGGTTTCGATAAGCCCCAATGCATCACCCATCGTGATCTCCTCCAGAACAGGTTTTGTTATTCGGGAAAACCGTCCGCGTAACGGCATCAACACGCGGAAGCGGCGTTCGGGGTTCACTATAGGGAATGGGGAGGTAAGTGAAATTTAAATCCGTGAAGATGAATATTTTAGGTTTTTACTCTGTGATTTAGCCTTATTTAAACTTCTTTTTATCTGTTCGTTCTGTTTTATGCGTATTGATTTTTATGATGATATGGCGCTTTTTTAGGCTATTTATCGGCGGGAGATGAATGTTAATAAGATGCTAATTACTTGCCAGCGGTTAGTAATATAGGCACGTGATAATTGTGGGTATGCTCATGTTTTGGCGGCGAAGCTAAATGCAAAACGTGCGCTTTTAGCATCGTGGAAAGAGGGGACAATAATGGAGCGTGAGCGAGGGCGCATTTTCCTCGCGGCGGTTCAGGGGGGACGGGTTAGTTAAGCGTGCTGCCGGACTTCAGCGTGCAGATGTAGAGCGGCGAGTTGATAGAGCTCAGCAGGATAGCTTTGTCGTTAAGCTTCTGCGCGTTGAGGAACAGGCCATCGTGGCTGTCGGACATCTCGCGCATGAAGTAGTCAAAGATGACATTCGGCGATTCGTCGATGGATGAGGCGCTGGATTCCCACTTTTTAATGCGGTAGTGGCGTTCGGTTGCCGAGATACGTTGGCTGGTGTAGCTGAATTTGACGTAGCGCTGCAGGTAGAGCCAGCCGGCGGCGGAGTCGGTATAGCCTTCCACCACCATCGAACCGTTACCGTTGGCGGCAAAATTAAAATGGATATTGCCGTTCACATTCTCTTTTTCCATGTTTTCAAAACGCATGATCGCTTTGGTGGAGCAGCTCATCACGCCGTCGTTGGCATCCGGCAGCAGGCGCCAGGCGCTAAACCCGGCGGCGGCGATAAACGCGAGGGCGGAGAGGGCGAAAAAGGTGCGGGGCGCGAGTCTCATTGCGGCTTCCAGGAGTAGTAAAAGTAGTTATCGCAATAGCTAAATGGGTTGTCCTCGTGCATCGCGCAGTGGGCGAGGAACACCCGGCCCAGTCCATTGGTTTCCAGTCGGTCGCCGTAGAAGAAAACGAAACGCTCCCCCGGCTTGCAACTGAGCTTCAGCCGCTGACGCACCTCATCGAAATTCTTACCGTAGGCCGTCGCCGAGACCGAACGCAGCATTTCATCGCTGGCGAGCAGTTCGCACTGGCTGTGGTTCATCAGCGTCAGATTGATTGGCCGGGCGGCGTGGGTGCCGGCAAAAGTGAATGCCACCAGCAGCAGGGCGATGATCAGCAGACAGCCGCCGGCCAGATACCAGCACATTCCGCGCGCATGTGGCGAATCGGTGGGTGGCGTTGTCGCCGCCGGGGGGACGGTTTCAACAGCCCTCTCGGGTGGATTAGCACCCTCGGTAAGCGCCGGCCCGGCGTCGAGCAGTTCGATGCTCAGATCCTGATTCAGCTGCAGCATGCCGCGCGACACGGTGACGATAATGTTATCGATATCGTAGTGGCGGAAGGTTTTGCGCAGCATGCTCAGATACTGGTTGAGGTTGCTGTTGGAAGAAGTTAAGCCGTTATCGTCCCAGACTTTCTTCAATACTTCATCGCGACTGACCACGCCGGTATGGCGGAGAAAAAAATAGAGCAGCGCGCTGGCGGTGATGGATAACTGGCTATCCGGTTCATCGCTGCCGGGCAGGGTAAGCGTGCCGTCCGTTGCATCATAAATGAGACGGGCATTGATGTTGTAGCGCATCGCGGCCTCACTCTATTCGCTTCACGCGGGAAGCGTCATTTTGGTCAGATCGTTCACCAGCGACTGGCGGTGTTCACTGCTCATGGTGCGCCCTTCGGTCAGTTCCGATAACCAGATGCCGTCGGCCGCGTAGCGTACCAGCGTGCCGGTCGGGCCGTTATCCAGCGCATCGCCCTGCGCCAGGTGATCCAGCATCCAGTCGCGCCAGCATTTTCGCAGCACCGGCTCGTCCGGCATCGCCAGCGACAGCACCATCAACTGGCGGCTTTCGTGAGTGTCCGTCAGCTCCGGGTTGGACAGATAGCGCAAATAGGCGCGGGTAAAGCGCCCGTAAGCGATGTTATCGGCGGCCATCAGTTCGCTAATCGCCTTTTCCATGATCGCCAGCAGCCGGGCGAACAGGGCGAAAATCAGCGCCTGCTTATTGGGAAAGTGATGCAGGAGGCCACCTTTGCTCACGCCAGCCTCGCGGGCGACGGCGTTCAGCGACAGGGCGGCGATACCATCCCGGCCGGCAATCATCGCTGCCGATTCAAGCAACTGACGGTGGAGACGGACGGGATCTTTTTTACGATGCTGGGCTTCCATATTCATGGCCGGAATCATACCGACCAGACGGTATGATTATTCTTGATCGCTATCAATATGAGAGGTGGCTTCGTGCGACGGGATACCGTTAATGCGTGGAGGCTCACAAATTGTCATATTAATGAACGCGATAACCCGGATGGGCTATCGCGTTGAGGTTTATTTCGTTGCCAGATGCACCGCCAGGCCGCTTTGCCCCGGCGCCAGCTCCGGGCGCAGCGTCAGCGACGGGATCAGATAATCGCCATGATTCTGCCGGCGGAATGGAATGGGCTCGGTTTGCCACAGCGTGTCCAGCCGCTCGGCCAGCGTGGCGCACTGGTCGGCGAATTGCCCGGCATCGGTTTTATCCGTGCGGTAGAACACCAGCGGCGGAAGCACCTCAAAGCCGGGATAGAACAGCATACCGTGCTGAATGGGGAACAGGATGTCGTCGATGGGGCCATTGATCCCGCGCGGTGAATAGTGTTCCTCCCAGCCGCCGGCGGTGACGATCAGCATCGCCCGTTTGCCGACGAAGGTGCCTTCCCCATAGCGATCGCCCCAGTGGCGGTCGCTGTGCTCGCCGACGCCATAGGCAAAGCCCCAGGCGTACACCCGGTCGATCCAGCCCTTCATGATGGCGGGCATTGAGAACCACCACAGCGGGAACTGGAAAATCACCGTATCGGCCCACAGCAGCTTTTCCTGCTCGGCTGCGATATCCGCACTTTGGGTGCCCTGGGCAAAGGCCTGTTTGGAATCGAGGGTCGGCTGCCAGAACTCGCCGACCGGCGGGGCGCCGCTGTCATCGGCGTCATACCCGGCCTTCCAGCGCATGGCGTAGAGATCGGAGACTTGCACTTCATGCCCGGCCTGCTGCAGATGGCGGACGGCAAAATTTTTCAGCGCGCCATTAAGCGAGCGCGGTTCCGGATGGGCGTAAATCAGCAGTACTTTCATAACATCACCTCTGGCGTATGGAGAGCTGCAGAGTAGGAAAGCTGACGCTATAGTAGAAATTAATTACTTAAATTCCAGGTATAGCCGTGCTTAATTTACATCGTCTGGATCTTAATCTGCTGCGCACGCTTGATGTGCTGCTCAGTGAAAATAATGTCACCCGGGCGGCGCAGCGGCTGAATCTGTCGCAGCCCTCGGTGAGCATTCAGCTCGCCAGGCTGCGGGAGATTTTCGCCGACCCGCTGCTGATGCCGGGTCCGCGCGGCATGCAGCCCACCGCCCGCGCCGATGAACTTCGCCAGCCGCTGCGCGCAGCGCTAGCCGCACTGGAGCAGGCGGTGGCGCCGGTGGCGCCTTTTGATCCGGCGACGGCGGCGGAGACCTGGCGGGTGGCAGCGACGGACTATATGGCCTCGGCGATCCTCCTGCCGATGCTGGGCAGGCTACGGCTGGCCTCTCCCGGCAGTCGGCTGGCGGTGTTCGAGCTACAGCCGGCGCGGCTGGAGCAGCAGGCGGCCAGCGATACAGTAGATCTCTTCTTTCATACCCGCGAGGGCGCGCCGCCGGGGCTGCATCAGCGCCTGCTGTTTCGCGAACGCTACGTGCTGGCAGGCCAGGCGGAGCATCCGGCGCTGCGGCCTGGGCTTAGCCTGGAAACGTTCTGTCAGCTGGAGCACGTGATCGTCTCCCCGGACGGGGGCGGCTTCAGCGCGGCGACCGATACCGCGCTGGCGAATCTTGGCCTGGCGCGGCGGGTTGTCCTTTCCGTGCCACATTTCCTGTTTATGCTGGAGACCCTGCGCAATAGCGATCTGGTGGCGGTGCTGCCGGAGCGGCTGGTGCGCGGGCAGAGCGGGCTGGAAGTCGTCGAGCCGCCACTGGCGGTCGCCGGCTTTGAGATGCTGATGCTGTGGCACGAGCGCTGGCACCGCGACCCGGCGCATCAATGGCTGCGTCAGTTCATTGTGAATTCACTGGAGGAACAGACATGCTGAGTGGACTGAATCACCTGACCCTGGCAGTCAGCCAGCTGGCGCCGAGCGTGGCGTTTTATCAGCAGCTGCTGGGCATGACGCTGCACGCCCGCTGGGACAGTGGCGCCTATCTCTCCTGCGGCGATCTGTGGCTGTGCCTGTCGCTGGATCCGCAGCGGCGCATCACCCCGCCGGAAGAGAGCGACTACACCCATTATGCGTTTAGCATTAGCGAGGCGGATTTCGCCAGCTTCGCCGCCCGCCTGGAGGTTGCCGGCGTGGCGGTCTGGAAGCTAAACCGCAGCGAAGGCGCCTCGCACTATTTCCTCGATCCCGATGGCCACAAGCTGGAGCTGCACGTCGGCAGTCTCGCCCAGCGGCTGGCCGCCTGCCGTGAGCTGCCGTATAAGGGAATGGTGTTTTTTGACCAGTGAAGCTGATTTGCGGACGCGGGGTAACCCGTAGCCCGGTAAGCGCAGCGCCACCGGGGAGAACAGGTTAAACTTCACTCCATCGCCACCTTCACCGCTTCTCCCAGCTTCACCATCACCGCTTTATGTTTCTCGGTCGGCGGCAGGGCGCAGTTGATCCTGACGCAGTTGCGATACTTGCCCGCTGCCGAAAACAGCGAGCCCGGCGCGACCTGGATCTTCAGCCGGCACAGCTGTTTGGCGACGCAGACCATATCCACCTGCTCCGGGAGCTCCACCCACAGCATAAAACCACCTTTTGGCCGGGTGACGCAGATCCCGCACGGGAAAAACTCCCGCAGCCAACAGGTGTAGATCTCCATATTACGCTGATAGATCTGCCGCATCCGCCGCACGTGACGGTGGTAGTGGCCTTCGCGAATAAAATTGCAAGCCGCCAGTTGGGTTGAAGGGACGTTAGTGCCGCTGGCGGCGTACTTCATCTGTAGCAGCTTGTCGTAGTAGCGCCCGGGCGCTATCCAACCGATGCGCAGGCCGGGGGCGATGGTTTTGGTAAAAGAGCTGCAGAGCATCACCCGGCCGTCGATATCCCAGGAGTGAATGGTGCGCGGGCGCGGGTACTCGGTGGCCAGCTCGCCGTAAATATCATCCTCGAAAATCACGATATCGTGGCGCTGGGCCAGGTTCAGCACCGCGCGCTTGCGAGCGTCCGGCATGATAAAGCCCAGCGGGTTATTGCAGTTTGGCACGAGGATCACCCCTTTGATCGGCCACTGATCCAGCGCCAGCTCCAGGGCCTCAATGCTGATCCCGGTTTCCGGATCGGTAGGGATCTCAATGGTCTTTAATCCCAGTCCGCGCAGCATCTGCATTGTGCCGTAGTAGCAGGGAGATTCCACCGCCACGATATCGCCAGGCTGGCATACCGACAGCAAGGCCAGAGACAGCGCGCTATGGCAGCCGCTGGTGAGCACCAGATCGTCAGCCGTCACTACCGAGCCGCCGTCAAGCATCAGACGGGCGATCTGCTCCCTCAGCTCGCGGCGCCCGGCCAGCTCGTCATAGTTCAGCACTTCGCTGAGGTTATGCTGGATCGCCCGGCTCAGTTCGCGCCAGATAGGCTTCAGGCTTGGCTGTGTGACATCCGGCGAGCCGCCGCCGAAGGGGATAATCGATTTATCGTAGCGGGCGTCGAGCATGGTCAGCACCTGATCCCACTGGGTGATCTCCACCGGGCGCTGTACCGGACGCGACATCGGCGGCACTGGCGGCTGGGCCTTGCGCGGGGCAACGAAATAGCCCGATCGCGGCTGCGGCACAATCATCTGCTGCTGCTCAAGCAACTGATAGGCCTGCTGGACGGTGCTGATGCTGACGCCGTGCTCCTGGCTCAGGCTGCGCACCGACGGCAGTTTTTCGCCGTGGCGATACAGGCCCTGTTCGATGCGTTCGGCCAGCAGCGTAGCGAGATGTTGGTAGCGGGTCATGCTGTATCCTTAATTGCAGCCATACAGATGGAATAACCAGTACAGATTGGCGTAAAAATTGGGCTCTGGTGTACGTTTTAGCTAATCTGTATGTTAAAGAAAAGCGTTTTGTGAATCTGTATTCCTTGGCCCCAAATCCGTGAAGATAAAGCCTCTGGCAAGGTGAGGAGGTAGAGGATGGAATTTCACGAGAACAGGGCAAGACAGCCATTTATCGGTTTCGTACTGCTGGTGCGGTTTATCAAAAAATGGTGGCTTCAGGAGCAAACGCGCAGAGCTTTGCAGCGAATGAGCGACGAACAGCTGAAAGACATCGGCCTGCGTCGGGATCAGATCAATTAAAAAGTGCGGTTTTTTTCAGGCATCATTCCTTCTTTGCCCCGGTAAGCGCTGGCGACGCCGGGGAATACATTCACGAAATTTATCAATTGATGCGGCGCGATCGTCCGTTTCTTGATACTTACTCTGATAAGTATTATTTTCTTCTCAACAATGAGAGGAAAACCTGTGACCGAAGACGACCTGTTTGCCCGCCGCCCGTTGGGGATGAGAATGGCCATGGTGGTGCGCCAGTGGCGCGCCATTATTGACTCCGCTATCACCGATACCGGACTCACCCAGTCCAGCTGGACGGTGTTGATGCAACTGCATCAGCTGGGAGACAACGTCTCGGTCAGCGAACTGGCGGAGGTGCAGGGAATTGAACTGCCGCCGCTGATGCGCACCCTCTCGTTACTGGAAAAGCAGGGCTATCTGGTGCGTTCTACATCGCCATATGACAAACGCATTCGCCTGCTGACGCTGACCGCCGAGGGGCGGGCGATTCTGGAAAAACTGAGCTGCGTGATCGAGACCTATCAGGAACGCGTGACTCAGACCATCCCGGAGGCCGACCTCGCCACCTTCAGCGCCACATTAAATCAAATCGCCTGCCGTTTGCGGAATATCCGCGAAGAAGATAACAAGATCTAACACACTATGATGACGCCTGAACAAAAATTTGCCCGCTGGGTACGGGTGAGTATTGCCGCTTTTCTGGGAATATTCGCCTGGTTTATCGTTGCCGATATCTGGATCCCGCTGACGCCGGACTCCACCGTGATGCGCGTGGTGACCCCGGTATCGTCGCGGGTCTCCGGCTATGTCTCGCACGTTTACGTGCACAACAACAGCCAGGTGAAAAAGGGCGACCTGCTGTATGAGCTCGACCCAACGCCATTCATTAATAAAGTTGAAGCGGCGCAGATCGCCCTCGAGCAGGCGAAACTGAGCAACCAGCAACTGGATGCACAAATCGCCGCCGCCCGCGCCAATCTGCGCACCGCACAGTACACCGCCCGTAACGATAAGGTCACGCTCGATCGCTACCAGCGCCTGAGTACGATGCAGAACGTCTCGCAGTCCGACCTCGATAAGGTGCGGACCACCTGGCAGACCAGCGAGCAGTCGGTCTCGGCGCTGAACGCGCAGATCCAGAACCTGCTGATCCAGCGCGGTGAGCGCGACGATAAGCGCAACGTCACTCTGCAGAAATACCGTAATGCGCTGGAGGAGGCACAGCTGAACCTGGCCTGGACCCAGGTGCGTGCCGAAACTGACGGTATGGTCAGCAACCTGCAGCTTAACCCGGGGATCTACGCCACCGCGGCGACGGCCGTGCTGGCGCTGGTCAACAACAATACAGATATCGTCGCTGACTTCCGTGAGAAGAGCCTGCGCCACACGGCGGTGAATACCGATGCAGCGGTGGTCTTCGATGCCCTGCCGGGGCAAGTTTTCCCGGCGCACGTCACCAGCAGCGATGCCGGGATTCTGGCGGGGCAGGAGGCGGTGAACGGCCAGCTGTCGCAGCCGGAGCAGTCCACCCGCTGGGTGCGCGACGCACAGCGCATGCGCATTCACGTCGCGCTGGATCAGCCGCTGGCGAAACCGCTGCCGACCGGCGC
This sequence comes from Klebsiella sp. HMSC25G12, assembly GCF_001807705.1. Taxonomy (NCBI): domain Bacteria; kingdom Pseudomonadati; phylum Pseudomonadota; class Gammaproteobacteria; order Enterobacterales; family Enterobacteriaceae; genus Klebsiella; species Klebsiella sp. HMSC25G12. The sequence goes on from NZ_KV789900.1 coordinate 28,573, forward strand.
CCGCGCCACGGTGCAGCTGTACAATAGCGAGGGACCTTTCGCCCGCACCTTCGCCGGCCTGCAGATCCACCTGGTGAGCTGGTTGCACTATGTCTATTAATACCCTGGCGCACGTCTTTACGCCGCACGGCAATATCGTCTACACGGCGAATGATTTTCGCCAGACGGTGCGTATCGCCGTGGCCGGGACGATTGCGCTCAGCATCTCCACCTTCTACGACGTGCAGTACGGCGTATTTTTTGTGGTGTATCCGCTGATGCTGATGTCGCTGGTGCCGGTGTTCAACCGCCATGTCGCCCGCCAGTTTGTGTTCAGCGCGGCGGTGAACTGCGTCGAAATGGTACTGATCGTCGGTTATCTGTCGCAGTGGCCGGTGATCATGACCCTGGTGGTGTTCGCCCTGTACGTGATGCGTTTTCGCTTTATGAGCCAGGGGCCGCTGTTTCTGCTGGGGTCGATGGGCGTGGTGTGCCAGAGCACGATGCTCAACTTTATGAGCTATCCCACCAGCAACTGGCACACCCTGATGTTCTCCAATATGGAAGCCTGCGTGCTGGCGGTGGCGCTGAGCGCGCTGCTGCATTACCTGATCCCGGACGTCGAACCGCGCAAGCCGCCGCCGCGCATTGAAAAAGACGCCGCCCGCATTCGCCACGAGTCGCTGCTCTCCGGTACGGTCGCGACGATCATCTTTGTGGTGTTCCAGATCTGCGATCTCAGTGACTCGCTGTCGGCGCTGATGGCCGGGATCCTGATCCTGTTTCCGATGCACTATCGCGGGGCGGTGATCAGCTCGATCTGGCGCGTCGTTGGGGTGGTGCTGGCCTGTCTCTATATTCTGGTGGTGCAGCTGATCATCTATGATTTCAGCAACCACATGATCCTGATGATGCCGCTGATTGGTCTCGGGCTGGCCTTCAGCGCCCGCCTGCACGTGATGGAGAAAGTGGGCGCCGGGGTGGGCTTCGCCAGCATCACCACCATCGGCATTATGTTCGGCCAGAATCTGCATCCCTATCAGGATCTGGTATTCAGCGACCTGTACCGCATCACCTCGGTGACGGTCTCGCTGGTGGTGACGCTGACTCTGGTCTTTCTCATGCACCGTCTTCTGAACTGCTTTGCGGCGACGCGCTTTGTGGTGAGCGAATAGGGTCACACCGTCATCGCCCGCTGCGCATCGCGAAAGGCGTTATGAAGTAAGCGCCACATATGGTGCGCGGCGGGGGGAAAGCGGCGGTTCGAGTTGCGTAATAAGTGGCATTGGGCGCTGCTGGCGATCGGATGATCGATGGGGACCGCCTTTAGTATGCCGTGAGCGATTGCTTCCCGGGCGGCGAATTCGGTCATGAAAGAGATCCCCAGACCGGCCTGGCTCAGGCTCATGGCGGTGGAAAAGAGGTTGCAGCGATAGGCCGGATGAAACTGCCGCCCGGCGGTTTTAAACATGGCGTTCATATGGCGCTGTAGGCCAAAGCTTTCTGTCAGGGCGATCAGGCGATATTGCGTCAGCTCATCGATGGTCACCATCGACTGTCGCGCGATGGGATGCTGCGGAGAGACCACCGCGCAGATGGGCCCCCACTGGAAGCTGTGGCGTTTAAGCTCCGGATTGCCGATGGGGCCGAAGGCGACCGCCATATCCGCTTCACCGCTGGCGATATCGTTGAGCATCTCCTGCATATTGCCGACGCTAATATCAACGAATACGTTCGGCCACGACTGCGAAAACGTGCTCATCACCGACTCGATAAAGGTCGTCACCAACCCCCCGCCAATTCTCACAGAGATGGTGCCGCCACGCATATGGCGTAAATCCTTTAGATGACTCTCCAGCTTTTCCCGCCGCTGGCGGCTTTCGTGGTAATCCTCGGCCAGCAAACGTCCGGCTTCAGTGAGCGCCACATTGCGCCCCTGTCGCTCCAGCAGAGGGAGTTCCAGCGTTCGCTCCAGCTGCGCTATCTGGCGGCTGATAACCGACGGATTAATCCCCAGAATATCAGCGGCCCGCCGAATGCCCCCCTGGATCCCCACTTCGTACAGATAGCTCATGGGTCGTTCATGCAACATCCTGTCTCCCTCCTTTGTTGACTTCAGGTCAACAATAACATCCTTTACCAGACATTTATCATCCCGGCTAGTTATAGATAATCGTGATTCAGGTACATAACAGACAAGGGGAGTCACGGAACGGATTAACTGCCATGGCAATAAACCAGTACCACCGGTGGTTGCCAATAATAAGATATCGATATGCCAGTAAAAAGATAAATAAGTGAGGTATATGCCTGTTGCCGGCTTTTCGGGAAAAGAGAGGCACCTTATTTATTGATGGGTGTTTTACGTCAAAATAATCAATGCCAAAACCAATACATTGAAAAGCGTCCAAATGGCAAAAGACCAATAAAATATTTCATAATGTGAGGACAGGGTATGAGTGAAAATAAAACGTTGGAACGTTCCTCCGACGACGCGACAAATGAGTGGCGGGTAGGACCTGGAGCATGGATCTCGCTGGTGGTGGTGTTATTAGTCTTCTCCGGGCTGCTGTTTAAAGTGGAAGGGATGGCCTGGCTGGGGGCTTTCGACTTTACCACCCTCGGCGGCGCATTTGGCACGATGAAGACCCCGGAAACTAACACTTTTATCGGCAGCGGCGGCATCAGCGCCAAGGCCGGTTTCTTGTTTGCGCTGTCGCTGGTCCCTACGGTGATGCTGGCGCTGGGGTTGCTGGAAATCTTTACCCATTATGGCGCGATACGTGCAGCGCATAAGCTGCTGACGCCGTTGTTACGCCCGTTACTGGGGATCCCGGGTTATACCGGTCTGGCGTTAATTACCGACCTCCAAAGCACCGATGCCGGGGCCGCGTTGACCAAAGAGCTGTATGACAGCAAAAAAATTAGTCGGAAAGATGTGGTGATTATGGGGGCATGGCAATATTCCGGCGCCGGTCTGATCAATAACTATTTCTCCATTGGCTCAGCGCTTTTCGCATCGTTAACCATCCCTATTATTATTCCGCTGCTGTTAATGTTTGTGCTGAAATTCGTGGGCGCGGCAATCACCCGTCTGGTTTTGAATACGGCCTATAAAGGGGATTTTGATAATGAGTAATTCGGCAAAAGTGGCCAGTAATCCGTTTGATATTTTTGTTATCGGTGCACGTAAAGGATTTAATATCGCCATCAACAATCTGATGCCGAATGTATTAATGGCATATGTGATCGCCGAAATGCTTAATTTGCTCGGGGTGATGCAGTTGATAGGCCAGGTCTGCGCGCCGCTGATGGGCCTGTTTGGCTTACCGGGCGAAGCGATTACCGTGCTGCTCACCTCCTGGCTTTCCGCCTCGGCGGGGACGGGAGTGGCGGTGAGCCTGTTGAGTAAAGGCACCCTCAACGTGGCGGACGTCACTATCCTGATCCCGGCCATCTTCCTGATGGGTTCGCAACTACAGTATATGGGGCGGCTGCTTGGGGTGGCGGATGTCCCGAAAAAATACTGGCCGCTGCTGATGGCGGTGAGCATTATCAACGCCGTCATCGCCATGCTGGTCATGCGCGTGATGGCATAATGAAAGGCAAGGAGTCAGTCGTGTCGCGAACGTTAGAGCATTTCAATTATCTGCACCAAATACCTGAGCTGGGCTTTGAGGAGTACAAAACCTCGGCTTACATCGGCGACGCCCTGGCGGCGGCAGGGTTCCGGGTTCACCGCAACGTTGGCGGGACTACCGGGATTGTCGCCGAAATCGATAGCGGGGAACCGGGGCCAGTGGTGGCGCTACGGGCAGATATGGATGCGCTGGGCCATATTATCGATGGCCGCTTAGAGGCCCGTCATACCTGCGGTCATGATGGCCACTCTTCGGTGGTATTAACCGCCGCCGAAGAGATCCTCGCCGAGGGACTGGTAAAGCGTGGGAAGTTAAAAGTGCTTTTTCAGCCTGCTGAAGAGCTGGGGACGGGCGCGATCGCTTTAACGGAGGCCGGGGTACTGGATGACGTAGAGATGCTGTTCGGCTTCCATCTCCGGCCGCTGGAAGAGTGTCCGATGGGCCAGGCGGTACCGGCAATGTACTATTCCGCTTCGGCGACGGTGATGGTGGATTTTCACGGCAAAGCCGCTCACGCCGCTCGTCCGCATCTGGGCATTAACGCGCTGGATGCCGCCTCGCATGCAGTACAGGCGGTGAACGGTATCCATCTGGCGCCGTCGCTCACCTGGAGCGCGAAAGCGACGCGCTTTCTTTGCGATGCGGGTGTCACCAATTCGGTGCCGGCGAAAGCGCACGTCTGTTGGGATCTGCGCTGCGAGGAAAATGACGGCATGGCGACACTCAAAGAACGCGTGGTCAGGGCTATCGAGAGTAGCGCAGCAGCATATGGCGCCAGCGTCGACATCCGGGTAGTCAAAGAGATGCCGGCGGCGATTATCGACGCAGAAGCCACGGCTATCATAAGCCAGGCAATATGCGAAACCTTTGGCGAGGCGGGCTTAACGGCCGCGAAGAGTACGCCGGGCAGCGAAGATTTTTTCCACTATTTGCGTCTGCGCCCGGCGGTGAAAGGTGGCTTCTGGGGACTGGGCTGCAACCTGCTGCCGGGCCTGCATCATCCGGAAATGCATTTCGAGCGCACCGCGCTGGCGGATGGCGTGCGGGTATTCAAATCCTGCGTTCGCCAGCTGTTGGGCTGAGGCTAAGCTGTCAGCCCCCGGGTAGCGGCTTACGCCTTACCCGGGCTACGGTTGGGCATTTTGTCGGTAGCCCCGGTAAGCGTAAGCGCTACCGGGGAAGCGTCCCGGATGTCGGCTAACGCCTCATCCGGGCTACCGCGGTGCGCATAGGTCGCCAACAGGTGATAGTCATTTCCGGCGACGCGAAACAGGGCTGCCGTTTCGCCGGGTATAACCCATCGTTGCTCATCGCCTGGCATGCAGCTCAGGTAAATGCACAATCCGCAGCCGCTGCGCAGCTGGCGCGGAATATCCTTCACCTCGAAGGTCATTCCCGCCGCCTGCAGGGCTTTGCGCATCCGCACCACCCCCACCGTGGAATGAAATAAAAACAGGAAGGTTGTCATCCGCGCCTCCGCTGGCGCTGGCCGATCAGCGCCGCGCCGATCGCCCCGGCAAACTGGGCGTCGGGATGGGTTGTCACCGCCATGCCGACATGGCTTTCCAGCATCCGGGCAAAGGTGGCGCAGTGGCTGACGCCGCCGGTAAACAGCAGCGGTCCCTGCGCCGATAAGCGGCCAATAAAGTTCGCGCTGCGCCGGGCCATGGCGTTAATCACCCCGGCCAGAATCGCCTCCGGCGCGACGCCTGCCGACCGCAGGCTAATGACCTCCGATTCGGCAAACACCGTGCACATGCTGGTAATCGCATGCGGCTCGACGTCTGCAGTGATGCTGTCGAGTTGTTCGACGCTGGCGCCAAGCGTCCGTGAAATGACGTCCAGAAAGCGGCCGGTGCCGGCGGCGCATTTATCATTCATCAGGAAGTCGCTGAGATTGCCCTCGGCGTCCAGCTGGATGACTTTGCTGTCCTGGCCGCCGATGTCAATCACCGTGCGGGTGTCCGGCGCCAGCAGGCGAGCGCCGAGGCCGTGACAAGAGATCTCCGTCACCTGCTTATCGGCAAAATCCACCAGCTGGCGACCATAGCCGGTGAGGGTTAAAAAAGGCGTCTCCGTGAGGCCAGCGCGTAGCGTTTCCCAGGCCTTATGGATGGCGTCGGCGGGGCGAAAGGGAGTGGGGCAGAGGAAGCGGCGTACAATGACGCCGTCTGCCAGCAGGATGCCTTTTGTGGCGGTGGAGCCGGAATCAATGCCAACCGTATAGTTCACGCGAGCTCCTTACAACATTTCGATAAAGGCGGCGACGCGGGTGCTGAGCTGGCCGAGGTCCGCCGTCGAATAGTCGGTTTCTATCGCCATATAAGGAAGGTCGTGCTGCTGGCGCAGATGGCGTTTAATCGCCAGCGATTCCACGGCATAGGTATGGCAGGCCTGCAAAATGACGTCGATCACCCCGTCGGCCTGATACTCCTCCACCATCTGGCTCAGCAGTTGCAGACGCTGGTCGTTGGGGGAGATACAGGAGCAGCCGATGGCGAGATATTTATCGGTTAAGGCGTCGTAGACGTCACCCTCTTCCGCCACGCAGCGCTCGGTGGCCTTCGCGCCGGTGCAGTTCTCATAGCCGACCACCCAGCCGCCGTTTTCCTCGATGGCGCGGACCACTTTTTCCGCCGCGCCGCCGATCGGGCAGCCGGTGATCAGGATCCGCGGACGAGGTTCCAGCCGTTTACCCTGCCGCCACTCCTGATGGATGCGGTCCGCCATGGCATGCAGTTCATCAATCAGGGCGGTTTTGTCGAAACGGAAGGTGGCGCCATATACCACTTTCAGGATGTCGCCGCCGCTGAGCGCCGGCGGATTGAGTTGCCCGAGACGATAAAAGTGGGCCAGCGCCCGGCGCTCGCGATTTTTCAACACGATGGCTTCGCGCAGCGCCGCTTCGCTAATCGGCGTGCCAAACCGGGCCTCAATCACCTGCTGCAGGCGCAGGATCTCCGTTTTCCACAGTGCGCGGGAAGCGGCATCGCTGGCGCTGTTCGGCAACTGCATGACGTGGACCGCCTTGAACTCGGCCATGTACTCATACATTTTCTTTTTGCCGTCGCAGGTGGTTTCCCCAACCACCAGGTCAGAGAAATAGAAGTACGGGCATTTATCGGTTTTGCCGAAGCCATAGCTGCTTTTGATCAGCGGGCAGAGGTTGCGCGGCAGATCTTTTTCCGCTTCCTCGATGGTTTCATCGGAGGTGGAGCACAGTGAAACGACAATGGCGCCCGCCGCCATGGCGATCTCCTGAGGCATAAAGGTGCAGTAGGTGCCCACCAGCGGCACGTTCTGCTCTTTAAGATCCATGACGGTGAGAAAGCCCTTCTGGCGAGCTTCTGAGAACTGGTCAAAAATGGCGGGTAGATCGGTGATAAGCGACATGATTTTCCTTCCCCGTACACGGGAGATGCTGAAAGAGTCGCCATTATAGCCCTGTTGTTTGTGAGCTTTTATTGATCTCCTGCGTCTGCGCGTGGCGTTAATAGACCTTCTTCAAATCCATCTCTTCCTGGATCCGCTCGCTCCACGCCAGATGGGTGCGGATAGCCTCTTCGATACCGGCGTTGTAAAACAGCGGCCCCAGCTCTTTGGCGATAAAGTCGACAAAAAACTCGGCGTCAAACTGCTCCAGCTCGAGGTTGAAGGTCTCTTCGCAGTACTTGCTGAGCTTATCGCGCAGCAGGTCGCGCTGTGCCGGGCTGAGTTCAATGTCGTTCATGATGGAGCTTTCTCCGTAAAAGGGCTCACGACTGCCGGGCTTCGATCACCGCTTGCCTACGCTGGCGCTGGTGGCGTAACAGTCCGGCCAGGCAGCAGGCGGCGACGATCCCGGCGGCCACCGCCAACAGGTGGAAGGGGAGTCTGCCGCCATGGAACCACAGCCAGCGCGCGCCTTCAATCGATAACGCGCTGACGCTGAGGATCACGATATTCAGCGAGGCGGAGACCGTGCCTTTCGGCAGGTCGTTGGAAAAGAGGGTAAAGCGAAACAGCGTCGGGAAAATCAGCCCGATGCCGAAGGCGTAGAAGCAGGTGCCGAGCACTGACCACAGCCAGACGTGCGGCCATATCAGATTCCCAACGATCAGGATGGCCAGGCCGAGCATCTGTATCGGGACCGCGCTGAGCACAAAGCGCGGGCGGGTGGGATCTTTTACCCAGCGCGCCACCGACAGGTTAGCGATGATGACGGCGCTGAAGACTGGTACCTGGCTCCAGGCGAACTCGCTGGTGGTCAGTCCGCCGGCGTCCATTAAAATCACTGGCGATACCGCCACCCAGCTCATCAGCGGAATATAGCTCAGCGACAGCGTGGCGGCGCCGAGTAAAAAGATGCGGTTACGAAAGACGGCGCGGAAATCCCGCAGCACGCCGGGCAGGCTGAATGGCACATCGCCGCGGCGCACCGTCTCCGGCATGGTCAACAGCAGGCCGAGCCAGGCCACCAGCCCCATGGCGGCGATGATGCCGAACAGCGCTTTCCAGTGGATGAAATGCATCAGCGCCGCGCCGGAGAGCGGGCCGACGATCGGCGCCACCAGCACGACGGAGGTGATCACCGCCATCAGCCTGATCGATCTTTTTTCCTCAAAGGCCTCCTGCACGGTGACGTAGCCGACGGTGGCGATAAAGCAGATGCTGGTGCCCTGCACGAAGCGGGCAATCAGGAACTGGGTCATGGAGGTGGTGAACAACGTCGCCAGGCACGCGAGGGTGAAAATCAGCGCGCCGGTGAGCAGTACCGGACGCCGTCCGATCCGGTCAGAGAGCGGCCCCAACAGCCATTGCAGCGCCATGCCGCCGGCCATATACAGGCTCACCGAGGCAGGAGCCAGCGCCACATCGGCATTGAAATCCCGCACCACGTGGAGGATCCCCGGCTGGATCAGGTCGGTAGTAAGATAGGCTGAAAAATCATACAGAATGAGCGCCGCCGGGAAGAACAGCGCGGCGGCGTGGCGGGTCAGCCAGTGGGAAATCCGGTGCATCATTTCTCCCTCCCTGTGGAATATTTATCAGCGCTATTGTTCGGATAGTATCATTGCTAACCAATATGCAGATGCAGCAGCGAGGGGATCTGCGAGAACAGCCACAACATCAGGCCGATGGTCCCCCCCACCAGGGTGCCGTTGATGCGGATAAACTGCAGATCTTTACCGATATTGAGCTCGATCTGCCGCGACATATCGCGGGCGTCCCAGCTCTTCACCGTGTCGCTGATATGGCGGGTGAGGAAGGCGGCGAACTCCGGCGCCACCCGGTGCGCCGCCTGTTCCAGGTGTTCGTTAAGCGATTCGCGCAGGGCGTCGTCGCGGAGTAAGGTTTCACCGAACCACTGGCCAGCCTCGGCGATGCGCTGCTTAATACGTGAGTCATCGCTGCTGATATCGTTTTTTACCCAGCTGCGCAGGTCGCCCCACACTTCACCGAGATAGCGGTTAAAGGTCTCATCATTTTTCAGATATGCTTTGATGTTCTCGGCCTTCTGCGCCATGAGCGGGTCGGATTTCAGGTTGTCGATAAGCTTCTGCACCGCGTGGTCGAAGGCCTGGCGGATCTGGTGGGTTCGGTCATGGCTCACCTCGTCCAGCAGGGTATTCACCGCATCGGTGACCATCTCGGCGCTGTGCTCGCCGAGCCACTCGGTGGGTAACAGTTTGGCCTTCAGCGGGTGCTCGGTCTCCAGCCAGCGCACGATGCCGCGAGCGATAAAGGCGCGGGAGTTGTCCCGCTGCAGCAGGGCGATAAGCTGGCTTATCAGCGAATCCAGCAGCTTCTGGTGGCGATTGTCGCGGGTCATTCCCTCCAGCATCATGGCGCTGGTCTGCGTCAGGTCGACTTTATCGATCGCCTTATGTACCGCGCGGCGCAGCAGGCGCTGAATGCGTGCGTCGTCGGTCAGTTCAAGAAAACCGCTCATCACCTGCAGCAGATGCTGGCCGACCCGCCGGGCATTCTCCGGCTGGCTGAACCAGTTGCCGAGCATCAGGGCTGGCTCATAGCGGCGGATCAACGCGACCAGCGACGGGGTATCGAGGAACTTCTCCTCGACAAAGCGGCCAAGATTATCGGCGATGCGGTCTTTGTTACGCGGGATAATCGCCGTATGGCGGGCGACAAAGGGCAGCGGAATACGACGAAACAACGCGACCACCGCAAACCAGTCGGCCAGCGCCCCGACCATCGCCGCTTCGGAAATGGCCTTTAGCGCGCTGACCCACGGCGTCGGCGGCAGCAGCAGGGTGGTGATAAATAGCGCGGCGGCGATCAGCAGCAGCGACAGCGCCAGCAGTTTGGCGCGTTTGAGTTCAGCGAGTTTTTCCATAAACTTAAGCATATAACCTGACGGCGAGGTCGTGCAAAAATCGCCAGATAATCCACAGACCGAAGATCATCAGGACCGCCCCTGCCGCCCGCTCGACTCGCCAGACGATGGCGCCCAGGCGGCGCTGTACCTGCGGCAGCGCAATCGCACTCACCAGCAGTAAATCCCAGAAGAACACCACGCTGACCATCCACAACCCGCTCACCGTTTGCTGCAGCAGGGTGACCGCCGGCCCGAGCAGGGAAGTCATCAGCGCCAGATAAAACAGAGCGTTTTTGGGGTTGAGCAGCGATGACCCCAGCCCGAGCAGTAGCTGTTTACCGATCCCCGGGAGCGGTGCGCGAACGCTCTCCACCGCCAGCGTCGCGGGACGGCTGTGTATCAGCAGGCTGCCAACCCACAGTAAATAGCCCGCCCCCAACAGCTCAATGAGCAAAAACAGCAGCGGCGCCTGGCGCAGAAGCCCCCAGCCGACGATGGCGAGAACAATATACAGCGCATTGCCGGCGGCGATGCCGAGACATAGCCCGATGCTGCCGCGGATCCGGTAGCGCACGGCGTAGCCGACCAGCAGAAAAAAATCAGGGCCCGGGCTGAGCAGAGCGACAAAGTGAGACAGGGCTAGCGCCGGGAAGGCGGCGGGAAAGAGCGTCGATAAGGTATGCATAGTGGCCTCGATAATGGTACTGAGGCCACCCTAAGCGAAGTGCCGTATTACTTATTGTCGGATATTGATCTGCTGTGCGCATATTGCCGCGGCGTGGCGGCGGTATAGCTGACAAAGGTTTTATGGAAATGGCTCTGATCGGCAAAGCCAGCCTGATAGCCGACATCGGCAATAGGGTCCCCGGCGCGTAAACGCGTTTTCGCATATTCGATGCGCGCCATGTTGATCAAACTGGCGGGTGTCAGGCCGGTATCCTGTTTCACGGCGCGGATAACGGTCTCTTTACGAAGCGCGCTGTCGTGGGCCAGCTTATCCAGCGACGGCGGCGCTGGCAGATCTGTCGCCAGGCGCTGAAACAGCAGGGCGCTGGCGTGATGTGGCGCCTGCGGCGCGGCGGCGCACAGCGGCAGCGCGTGCAGGAGTTGCGCCAGCCGGGCGGGCAGTTGTTCAAGGCTCCCGCAGCTCATCAGGGCGACAACCTGCTGGAAACAGGCAAAGAGAGGGCTGTCGCGCAACAGTGGCTGCGGCGAGGCGATACTGGCGCCAGGGGGAATATCCGGGCGCTGCGCGTGGCACCATGCCGCCTCCAGGTACAGCATATGATAGCTGCGCGGCCTGTCATGCAGCGGATTACAGCTATGCGGCGCGTGCGGGGGGATCACGATCAGATCCCCGGGCTGCAGGAGATATTCCTCACCATTGCACAGGCAGCGCGTTTCCCCCTCGATAATCGCCCCCACCGAGAGCTGCGGGTGGCTGTGGCGTTTGTAGGCCTGGCGGCTGCGCCAGGTGCTGCGCAGCTCCAGCCACGGTAGACGATCGTCTCGCCAGAAGGTTTGGGGGATATCTCGGGTATGGTTCACCGCATCGACCTTTGCTGAGGAGGGAGAGGTCGTTTATAGCATGCTGCGCGGAGGCTGTCGCCCGCCTGGATTTGCGTACCGCCTCGAAAAAGGATGTCGCGCTTGCAGTCCGGGGAAATCTATTTTCGTGGCGGTGCGTAAAGGTTGTATTGCCCGGGTGTCAGAAACATTCCGAGCGCGTAGAGTCCCTGCAGGATAAGCAGGCAGGGATGAGCCGATGGCAAAGGGTACCACCTCGACGCCGCATGATGCGGTGTTTAAACAGTTTCTCACTCAGGCCGACACCGCGCGTGATTTCCTGGCGATCCATTTACCGCCTGCGCTGCGTCAGCGCTGCGACCTCGATACCTTACAGCTGGAATCGGCAAGCTTTATCGAGGAGAGCCTGCGGGCCTGGTACTCCGATGTGCTGTGGTCACTCAAAACCGCGTCTGGCGAGGGCTACATTTATGTGGTTATCGAACATCAGAGCTCGCCGGACGCGCAGATGGCTTTTCGCCTGATGCGCTATGCCATCGCCGCGATGCAGCGCCATCTTGATAGTGGTCATACCAGACTGCCGCTGGTGGTGCCGATGCTGTTCTACCACGGGGCGACCACGCCATACCCGTGGTCGCTCAACTGGCTGGACTGCTTTACCGATCCGCAACTGGCGAGGGAGCTTTATATCTCGCCCTTTCCGCTGGTGGATATCACGGTGATCCCCGACGATGAAATCGTTAGCCATCGGCGCGTGGCGCTACTTGAGCTGATACAGAAGCATATTCGCCAGCGCGATTTAATGGGCATTGTTGAGCAGCTGACGACGATTTTACTTAGCGGTGACGCTAATGACAGACAGCTAAAAACGCTGTTTAATTATCTGCTGCAAACTGGCAACGCGCGCCGCTTTGGCCGGTTTATCCACGAAGTGGCGCAACGGGTTCCTCAGCACAGGGAGAGCTTAATGACCATCGCCGAAAGATTACAGGAAGTGGGCCGCAGAAAAGGCAAACGGGAAGGCCGGCAAGAAGGACAGCATGCCGAGGCGCTGCGCATTGCACAGAGGATGCTGGACGACGGTATTGCCCGCGAGACGGTGGTGAAAATCACTGGCCTGGCCGCCGACGAGATCGCCACGCTGGCGCATTGATAACGCCGGGGCGGCCTGAAGGTAGCCCCGGTTAGCCTCTTTATGGAATATTCCGGATATACCTAACTTTACCCGCATCGCCAGCCATCTCGACTACCCTTAATATCCTTAACGGCATTTTTGACTGCCTTAATAGCGATAACAAGGAGACATGCGATATGGCCTATCAGACGGTGAATCCTGCGAACAATCAGCTTATTAAAACGTACCCGGCGCACAGCGACGCGGACGTGGAGGCGGCGCTGCAGCAGGCGGATGCGCTCTACCATTCAGCCTGGGCAAAAGGCGATATTGAACCGCGGCTGGCGGTACTGCATAAGCTGGCTGATCTGATCGACAGCCGGGCGGAGGAACTGGCAAAAATCGCCAGCCAGGAGATGGGGAAACTCATTAAGCAGAGCCGCGGCGAAGTGAAACTTTGCGCGCAGATCGCCCGCTATTATGCCGATAACGCCAAATCGTTGCTGGCGCCGGTGAAATATCCCTCCGAACTCGGCGACGCCTGGGTTGAGCATCATCCCATCGGCGTCTTAATGGCGGTGGAGCCGTGGAACTTCCCCTATTACCAGCTGATGCGCGTCCTGGCGCCAAACCTGGCGGCCGGCAACCCGGTTATCGCCAAACACGCCAGCATTGTGCCGCACTGCGCGGAGACCTTTGCCCATCTGGTGCGTGAGGCCGGCGCACCGGAAGGGGCGTGGAACAACCTGTTTATCTCCCAGGAGCAGGTGGCGAAGATTATCGCCGACGATCGCGTGCAGGGCGCGGCGCTCACCGGGTCGGAGAAAGCCGGCAGCGTGGTGGCGGCGCAGGCGGCGAAGCATATTAAGAAATCGACGCTGGAACTGGGCGGTAACGATGTATTTGTGGTACTGGACGATGCCGACCTGGAACGCGCGGTGAAAATCGGCGTCCAGGCGCGGCTGAATAACGCCGGCCAGGTGTGTACCGCTGCCAAGCGTTTTATCCTGCACGAAAATATCGCTGAGTCGTTTCTGGCGAAATTTAGTGAGGCGTTTCGCCAGGTGAAAATCGGCGATCCGCTGGATGAAAGCACCACGCTGGGGCCGCTCTCTTCCAAAGATGCGCTGGACACCCTAAGCAAACAGGTGAACGAGGCGGTGAAAAATGGCGCTACGCTGCATCTGGGCGGCAAAGCGGTGGCACGAGAAGGCAATTTCTTTGAACCCACCATCCTGACCGGTATCACCCGTGACAACCCGGCGTACTTCGAAGAGTTCTTTGGCCCGGTGGCGCAGATCTACGTGGTGAAAAATGACGAGGAGGCAATCCAGCTGGCCAATGATTCCCACTATGGTCTGGGCGGCGCGGTCTTCAGTCAGGATATCGAACGCGCCAAACGGATGGCCTCCGCCATTGAAACCGGGATGGTTTATATCAACTGGCTTACCGATACCGCGCCGGAGCTGCCGTTTGGCGGCGTGAAGCGTTCCGGTTACGGACGGGAGCTCTCCGATCTCGGCATCAAAGAGTTTGTGAACCAGAAGCTGGTGGTGGTGCGCCACTAAGCCCGGCCATAAAAAAACCTGCCATTCGGCAGGTTTTTTTATAATAGATTCATTGCACTTCGACTTTATCCCAGCCGCTTTTGAACATACAGCTGTCGACTAAGGTCTCCCGCTGATATTCATTCGCGTCTTCTACCGTATAGCTTGTTTCAACATCCTGTTTCTTATGTTTTTTGTCCGTTTTTTCTGAACTGGACCCGGTCACCACGTTATCCGGAGGGAGATCGACCAGGGCCTGCGCTTCACATTCGGTGAGCTTTTTATGCATTTCGGCATCGCTTAAACCCGGCTTCACCCAGGTATACTGAGTGCAGCCGGTCAGCAGCAACGCCAGGCTCAGCGCAGAGAGCGCGGCGAGACGTGGTTTCATCAGAAGGTGACTCCGCCGCCCACGTAGGCGCCATCAATCAGGGTGTGGTTTGGGCGACCCTCTTTGCCGTCAACGCTCACGTGACGGTAACCCACTTTCAACGTCACTGGACCAATCGGGGACCAGCTTACGCCGCCGTTCGCTTCGACATAGTTTTTTACGCTGTTGTTCAGGCCGTCCGGCGCGACATACCCTTCGCCAAACACGTGGATGCTGTCGGTCAGGGCCACGTTCACCCCGCCGCCGACCGGAAACGCGACGCCGTTATCGCCTTTTTTCGGCCCGAGGTAGATAGCTTTCGCGCCAGCGTTGAGCATAACCGGACCTACTTCCAGATTGTAACCCGCGCCAACGCCGCCGGTCTGGCTACCATCATCGGTATTCTTCAGCCAGTGGCTTTCGGCGTACAGGCCAGAAGAGGATTTACCCATTTCCATATTCAGATTGGTGAAGTTTTTACCTTGTTCAACGGTAAATCCCATCGCCATGGCGGAACCAGAGACCGCGGTCAGGGCAGCAACAATCAGGATGTTAAGCTTTTTCATGGTTTGCTCCTCGTCATTAAATTTGTCTGAGCGCACCTTAACAATCGATGTTTACCTCTGCAAATGTGACTTACGTCAATTTTTTATGCTGGGTTTGTCAGGGCGGTGTTTTGAAAATGTTGTAATGACGTTGGGTTACGGCGAGGTCAATCAGCAAATTTGGTCTGTTTAGCCGCGGTTTAATGGGTGGGCTAAACAGAAACTGAACAGGGCGGGCATTAATTATTAAGGATCCTATTCATTTAGTTTCTTATTATTTCCAAAAGTGTTTCTGCTGTTACTTATTAAAACGTTGCTTTACATTTTTCGACGCGCTGCCGACGTTTGGTCCCTGTTTTTGGCGAGGTGTCAGAGAGAGGATGGTGCCTGCGCCTTGGGGCGCAGGCGGGCAGGTTAGCGTCGTAACCCGGCAAATGCGGCGCGAATTTCCTCTTCCGGCAGCTGAATGCCGATAAATACCAGCGTGCTGTGCGGCGTTTCATCGCCCCACGGGCGATCCCAGTCGGCGCTGTAGAGGCGCTGCACGCCCTGAAACAGCAGGCGATTTGGCTCGCCGTCGATCCACAGCATGCCTTTATAGCGCATCAGTTGCTCGGCGAAGGAGAGCAACAGGTTTTCCATTACCCGTGAAACTTCACTGATATCCACCGGATAGTCGAGCTCGACCACAATCGACGAGACGTCGTTCTGCTTTTCTGCAACAAAATGAAAACGCGGTGTGGCGCTGACAACCTTTTCTTCCAGCATAAAGCCGCTGGTGTTAAACAGCTGGCTTAGATCGATATCGCCGTGAATGACGGTATAAACCGGCGCCCGCGCATTGATGCGCGCCAGCCGTTCGCGCAGCTTCTCGGTGTCGCCGGCAACGTCGGTTTTGGTTAGCAAAATGCGGTCCGCATAGCCGACCTGCGACTGGGCGATGGTGAACTGATCCATCTGCTGGTCGGCATGGACGGCATCCACCAGGGCGATCACGCCGTCCAGCAGATAGCGCTCGCAGAGCACCTCATGGGAGAAAAAGGTCTGGATAATCGGCCCCGGGTCGGCCATGCCGGTGCACTCAATCACCAGCCGGTCAAACTCGATTTCGCCGCGATCGCGACTGTCGAGGAGATCGAGCAGGGCGTCTTCCAGTTCGTTGGAGCGCGTACAGCAAATACAGCCGTTGGTCAGGGTTTTGATCTGCGTGGCGCGGTCGCCGATCAGCTGATCGTCAACGGAGACTTCGCCAAATTCATTTTCAATCACGGCGATTTTGAAACCGTGCTGCTCATTCAGGATATGGCGCAGGAGGGTGGTTTTTCCTGCGCCGAGAAAACCGGTGAGTAGGGTGACTGCAATCGGTGCCATTATTGCCTCCATTAACAGCAGCGTACGCCGCCTTTGCCGTCTCCGCCGTAGCGGGCCTGCTGGCGTTCGCGGAAGAATTCTTCATAAGTCATGTACGGCTGATCCGGATGGTTGGTTTGCATATGTGTGACGTAGTTGTCGTAATCCGGAATACCAATTAGCATTTTTGCCGCCTGACCGAGATATTTTTTTGCCTGACCTAAGTTACCAAACATTGTAAGTTCCAGATAACGAATAAAGCCGGATGGCGGCTAGCGCCTTATCCGGCCTACGTTAATGCACTTTTTGTAGGCCGGATACGCGTAGCACTATCCGGCATCAGGGTTAATGATGTGACGAGGTCTTCACGCCGCCTTCCGGTACCGGCACGTACGGGGTCTCTTTGTCGGTACGCACCTTATTGTTGCGCACGTTGAGCCAGGTTTTGATGCCGTAGAAGATGATGCTGTACACCACCACCAGGAACAGGATACTCAGCCCGGCGTTGGTGTAGTTGTTGACCACGATATGATTCATGTTGGCAATCTGCTGCGCGGTCAGCTCGCCGCCGGCGGCAATCTTCTCTTTATACTGCTGAGCCATAAAGAAGAAGCCTTCCATCTGCGGATTGCTGCTGAACAGCTTCAGACCCAGCGCCCAGGTGGTGCACAGCAGCAGCCACGCTGCCGGGATAACGGTGACCCAGATATATTTGGTGCGCTGCATTTTGACCAGCACCACGGTGCCAAGCACCAGCGCCACGGCGGCCAGCATCTGGTTAGAGATACCGAACAGCGGCCACAGGCTCTTCACACCGCCCAGCGGGTCGACCACGCCCTGATACAGCAGGTAGCCCCACAGGCCGACGCAGCCCGCGGTACCGATAATCCCGGCGACCAGTGAGTCGGTTTTTTTCAGGAACGGCACGAAGTTACCCAGCAGATCCTGCAGCATAAAGCGGCCTGCGCGGGTACCGGCATCCAGCGCGGTGAGGATAAACAGCGCTTCAAACAGGATACCAAAGTGGTACCAGAAGCCCATATCCGCCATCGGGATGATTTTATGGAACACATGGGCGATACCGACGGCCAGCGTCGGCGCGCCGCCGGCGCGGTTCAGTACCGAAGGTTCGCCGATATCTTTCGCCGTCTGCAGGATCTGCTCAGGGGAGATCACGAAGCCCCAGGAGCTGACGGTCGCCGCCGCATGGACGGTCACTTCTTTCAGCTGCGCGGCGATCATCGCCGCGTTTTCACCGCCCATTTCATGCAGGTTCGGCATGACGATGCCAAGGCCCGCTGGCGGGGTGTTCATCGCGAAGTAGAGACCCGGTTCGATAATCGAGGCGGCGACCAGCGCCATGATGGCGACGAACGACTCCATCAGCATCGCACCGTAGCCGATAAAGCGGGCATCGGTTTCGTTGGCCAGCAGCTTCGGCGTGGTGCCGGAGGCGATCAGCGCGTGGAAGCCGGAGACCGCGCCGC
>NZ_KV789900.1:46471-100015 GCF_001807705.1 Klebsiella sp. HMSC25G12
CAGGCGATGGTGATAAACAGGAACGGGAACAGCGCGCCTTTCCACAGCGGGCCGGTACCATCAATGTACTGGGTCACCGCCGGCATTTTCAGGTCCGGGTTGAGGATAACGATCCCCAGCGCCAGGCCGACGATCACGCCGATTTTCAGGAAGGTGGCCAGATAGTCACGCGGCGCCAGAATCAGCCATACCGGCAGCAGCGCGGAGATAAACGCGTAGCCAATCAGGGTAAAGGTGATGGTGGTGTCTTTAAAGGTCAGCGCCGGGCCCCAGTATGGGTCGTGGGCAATGATGCCGCCAAACCAGATGGACGCCACCAGCAGCACGATACCGATAACCGACACTTCACCCACGCGGCCAGGGCGCAGGAAGCGCATGTAGATCCCCATAAACAGGGCAATAGGCACCGTCGAGCAGACGGTAAAGACGCCCCACGGGCTTTCCGCCAGCGCTTTCACCACGATGAGCGCCAGCACCGCGAGGATGATGATCATAATCAGGAAGCAGCCGAACAGCGCGATAGAGCCCGGAACCGGCCCCATTTCCTGCTTGATCATCTCGCCCAGCGAGGCGCCGTTACGCCGTGAGGAGATAAACAGCACCATGAAGTCCTGTACCGCGCCCGCCAGCACCACGCCGGCCAGCAGCCACAGGGTGCCCGGCAGATAGCCCATCTGCGCGGCCAGCACCGGGCCAACCAGCGGGCCGGCGCCGGCAATGGCGGCGAAGTGGTGGCCAAACAGCACGTAGCGGTTGGTCGGCACATAGTTCAGGCCATCGTTATTAATGACCGCCGGCGTCGAGCGCGTTGGGTCAAGCTTCATCACCTTCTGCGCGATGTACAGGCTGTAATAACGGTAGGCGACGAGGTACACAGAAACCGAGGCGACGACGATCCACAGGGCACTGACGTGCTCACCGCGGCGCAACGCGACGACTGAGAGGCAAAATGCCCCGATGATTCCGAGAATCACCCAGGGTATGTGCTTGAATAGTTTTTTGGTATCCATAGTAAAACCTGGCGTTAATTAGATGAATAATTGGCCGAAGCCGTCTGGTTTTAAGTAAGGGTTGATGGAGGTATTGATTAGCTAGGCTGCCTCCGATCTTGCCAGAACAGCGCGCGCGTAAAGTTGGGTAAATCGGTGAGTGGTTGTATAGGGGGTTAAGCGGTTACTGGAAGGGGTAAGCGGTTAGATATGAGTACGAGAGCGCGTAAATGTGTGATTAAGTTCACAATATTATTCTGCGCATCTCAAAGATATGCTTTCAAACTGAGGATAACGGTTTTTATCACCCGCAGATTACTATCTTTATTTCAAATAGAGGTATTTTGATATTATGCTGGCTTTGTCATGTCGTATGGATAGCGTTTAGCAAAGGGAATTCGTGTTATGAAATTTGTAAAGATAATGATCGTCGCCAGTGCTTTTTATTTAACATTTGCTCATGCAAGAGAGATACATCAGGCTGTTGATGAGCCGGCAGCCCCTTATAATTTGCGCTGGGGGATGAGTTACGATGAAGCCAGAAACACGCCTTTATATTCTCTTGAGGTATCAGATATCAATTATGCCGGAAAAGACCCGGATCTGATTATCTCAACGCTGACTCCCCAGGAAGTGGGGGCATTGAAATATCAGGAGATGAAGCTTTATTTCGATAAGAATAAAGGGCTGAAAAGTGTTTTTGTTAGCGCTGATGTTGATTCCAGTCAGCAGGCCTATAAAGTTGATGATGGCCGGGAAGCACTCGCCTTATATAATGAGGAAGTTAAGGTCCTTGATCGAGAATATGGGCCAGCGACAATCAAAGAAGAGTTCATTGCAGACAAAGGGAAATTCTATCAAAGTCTTTCCGCCTGCATTGCAAAACAGCAGGAGTGGTATAGTAAAAGATTAGATCTGAATAAAATAACAAATTGTTCTACCTGGCAACGTACTTATAAAAAAGGTCGGGTAACCGTTTTGCTATACATCGAACCGAGACAAGTTTCCAAACATTATATTTATAAATAAATTAAAGGACTTCACGGTGAGAATATATAAGATTTTTTTTAGAATTATTGCCATGGTCATTATGGTTATGCTCCTTTCTGATTGTCGTCAGTCGTATTATATTGCCAGAAATACGGGGCGCAATATAATGACCTTATCCGACCATCAGCGCGCTAAATCGGCGTTAAACGCTAACGATTTAAACGCAGCTCAGGGCTACCTGACGGGAGAAAAATACAATAATCGCTACAGGCCTGTTAGCGGTGAGGAATCCTGGGGAAGTTTACAATATCGGGCGGCGAAAATCGTCGCCAACGCCGCGGCGAACGGTCAAAAAGTGCGTGATGATGCGCTCTATCTCGCTTATATCTCTTTGTTTGAAGCAGAAGAGGGAGTGCCCGAACGTCCCGATATTATGTTGGGTTACATGCATAAAGCCATGGCGCTACTGTTAGCGAATTCGCAATTACTCGATAAAATCGATTCTAAAAATGTCAGTACTTTACCCAGCCAGTTTACCCTTGAGCGCTATGCTGTATGGCAATATTTATACGATGGCGGCGAGATTGACTGGACCAAAAAAGCGCCTGAAGGTGAAGGTTATACAATTGCTGGCGAAAGCTATCAGACCTGGAATATCAAGTTAAAAAAAGCTATCTGGAATCGGGGAGATGCCTTTTTAACAAATATAGGTAAACAACAATTTATTCGTGACGCTATAGATTATTCTCAATTTCCGGTTATTGCCTGTACCGCCAGGCGAAAAGGCTGGCACTTAACATTACCTGCTGACTACCGGGAACAAAATTTCCGCGGCGGTGGACGTTTTGATTGGGCTTCATGTCGCGCTGTTGAATAAGGCTGGCGGGTGAGATGACGCATATTAAGCGCCAGGTTTACGCATCGGGCGATAAGTAAACCTGGGCGCGGATTTTAGACTGCCACTTCCATTTCCATCATCACCGGGTGGAAACGGCGTTTAAAGTAAATCAGACCGTGCCCTTGCGGGCTCAGGGTAATATTGCGGATCTCCACCAGATACACCAGGTGGGTACCAATGGTTTGCACCTGGCTTATCTCGCCTTCGAGGCTGGCCAGCGAGCCCTTCAGCACCGGCTGTCCGAGCGCGCCCTGCTGCCAGCCGCTGAGGGCAAACCGCTCTTCCATCGTCACCCCGGTCATCCCGGCGAAATGACGGGCCATGATTTCCTGTTCGTGGTTCAGCACGTTGATGCACAACTTGCCGTTACCCTGAAACACCGGGTTCATCGCGCTGTTGGCGTTGATACAAACCATCACCGATGGCGGCGTATCCGTCACCGAGCACACCGCCGTGGCGGTAATGCCGCAGCGACCGGCTTCGCCTTCGGTGGTGACAACGTTAACCGCCGCCGACAGGCTGGCCATGGCATCGCGAAAACGCAGGCGTTGTTCATCTAATTGCATTATGACCTCCCGCTGTGAATTACTTCAGCAGCTTATCCAACATGTTGATATCAGCGTTATTGTGCAGATGCGGCACCGTCCAGCCGTTCTGGTCGTACTCGGACAGGCAGCGGTCGACCATCGCCATCATTTTGTCCATATTGCCGGAGCTCTGCGCCTGGCGCAGACACTGCAGGCGAATTTCATCCTGGCTACCGGAGTAGTTGATCTCATACAGTTCATGGCGACCGCCGAATTCGCTGCCGATCGCGTCCCACATCAGTTTGAGGATCTTGATACGTTCAACGTGATCCATACCGTTGGAGCCGCGCACGTACTTCGCCAGATACTGGTCGATCTGCGGGTTGTTCAGATCGCGGGCGCTGGACGGCAGATAAATCAGGCCGCTGGTGACGTTGCGCTCGATGATGTTCTTGATCTTGGCGTAGGCCATCGGGGCCATCACGCGATAGGTCTGCAGCGCGGCGTGATCCGGCAGCCATGCGCCATTGACCCACGGCGTCGCTTCCGAGCACATGGAATCGCTAAGCGCCCAGAACATGTTGCGCCAAGCGACTACTTCGCCGAGGTCGGCCTGTACGCCGCGGAACTCGAGGGTGCCGGTACATTCCAGAGAGCGTTTCAGCAGGGCGGTGATAAAGTCCAGTTTTACCGCCAGGCGTACGCAGGCCTGCAGGGGATACATGCGGGCGAAACCGCCCTCCATGGTCCAGCGACGGCAGCGGTCAAAGTCGCGGTAAATCAGCACGTTCTCCCAGGGGATCAGCACTTTATCCATTACCAGAATCGCGTCGTTCTCGTCGAAACGGCTGGAAAGCGGATAGTCGTACGGGGAGCCGGTCGCACCGGCGACCATCTCATAGGAGGCGCGGGAGATAAGCTTGACGCCTTCGGCATCCATCGGCGCGACGAACATCAGCGCGAAGTCCGGGTTCTCGCCCATCACCTGTGCGGAGCCGAAGCCGATCATGTTGTAGTGGGTCAGCGCTGAGTTGGTGGCGACCACTTTCGCGCCGCTGACGATGATCCCGGCATCGGTCTCTTTTTCCAGCTTGATGTAGACATCCTTCACTTCATCAGCCGGCTTGTGGCGGTCGATCGGCGGGTTGACGATAGCGTGGTTAAAGTACAGGCCGGTTTCCTGAATGCGGGTGTACCAGTTGCGGGCGTTCTGCTCGAACTGGCCGTAAAACGCCGGGTTGGCGCCCAGCGCGCAGCCGAAAGCGGCTTTGTAGTCCGGGGTGCGGCCCATCCAGCCGTAACTTAAGCGCGACCACTCGGCGATGGCGTCGCGCTGCTGGCGCAGGTCGTCGGCGCTTTTCGCCACGCGGAAGAATTTATGGGTGTAGCCGCCGCTGCCGGTATCGGTGCCCCAGCACAGGGAATCCTGCATCTCCGGTTTGTGCAGCGCATCGTACAGCTGAGCGACAGAAGCCGCGGCATTACGGAAGGCCGGATGCGTGGTGACATCCTTCACGCGCTCGCCGTAGATATAAATTTCGCGGCCATCCTGCAGGCTTTTTAAATACTCTTCGCCAGTTAACGGGCGTTTCGCGTCGGCGCGGAAATCTTCAGGTTTCATAGGGGCCTCTTCAGTATTTATCGGAAAAATAATGTTAAATATATGTTTTGTTTTTGTTGTTTAATTGAAGCGGTTATTGCGCTTGTCGTGAAGGGACGTTTGCGACAACGGCGGGTACTTTTCAGGCGGGATTAAATTTTGTGATCTCGGCAGCTTTTGGCGGGTGGCGCGGCGCTGACCCGCCCTGTGGTCTGTAGCCCAGGCAAGCGCAGCGCCGCCGGGGTATTACGACACAGGTACTTTTTGCGCCCGGTAGCTGCTGGGCGAGCAGCCGACCTGGCGGCTAAAAAAGCGCGCAAAATAGGCAGGGTCTTTAAACCCCAGCTGCCAGGCAATCTCATTGACCGCGCTATCGGAAAACAGCAGCAGCCGCTTCGCCTCGCGCAGCTGGCGGTCGAATATCAGCCGCTTCGGCGAACGGTTGGCGAAGCGGCGGCAGATATCGGTCAACCGCGATTCGGTCAGATGCAGCTCCCTGGCGTAATCCGGTACCGTCCAGTGTTGATGGAAGTGGCTGTCGATCATCTGGTTAAAGCGCTGGAATAATTTCAGCTCGCCGCGCATGCCGCTGGCGGCATGATCGTCGAGCCTGGCGTTGCGCAGCAGCAGGGTAAATACCGCCTGCGCCAGCAGCGCCAGGGTGTGTTCCCGCCCGGGCAGCTGGGCGGTAGATTCCCGACGAATCAGCTGCCAGTAGTGGGCCAGCGCCGCCAGCTCGTCGGGTTTATCCGCCAGCGACAGACAGATCCCCGGCAGGCCGAAGGTCTCCCGCGTGCCGGGATAAAGCACCTCCAGCAGCGGCCAGATCAGCTCCTCATGGACCGTCAACACATGGCCATCGCTATCGGACTCGGTAATAAACGCGTGCGGCACCGAGGGCGGCGTTAACACAAACAGCGGCGCCTGCACCGAATAGCGATGGTCATCAAGCTGCAGCTCAATCTGCCCGGTATCAAGGTAGTGCATCTGGAAATAACGGTCGTGACGATGCGCCTGCATGTCGCGGCCAAAAAAGGCCGCCATGCGGGAAAACGACTGGTAGTGCACCTCTTCGGTACCCAGACTCTCGTCGTAATCTTTATTGATGTCGATGTTGGCGATGGAATGCTGGCACATACCCGCTCCTTAGTGGCCTTTTTGCGCCGCTAAGCCCGGCGCGGCGGCGGCGTCCTCACGCTGGCTCATTGGAATGCGGGTAAGCACCAGCGCGCCGACGATCAGTAATCCGGCGACAAACCACAGCCCGGAGCTAAAGCTGCCGGTGGTATCGCGCAAAATGCCGATCAACAGCGGGCTGACGGCAGAGCCGACGTTGCCGATAGCGTTGATCACCGCCAGCGCCACCGCGCGCGACTGCAGGCTGATCACCCGATCCGGGGTGGTCCAGAAAATGGCCATCGCGGTAAAGGATCCCACCGAAGCCATAATAATGCCGATCAGTTGGATCAGGCTGTGGTGCGTTGCCGAAGCCAGCAGCCAACCTGCCGCGGCGAACAGGTAGGGCAGGATGGTATGCATCTTGCGCTCTTTGCGGCGATCGGATCGGCGGCTCCACCAGATCATGCCGAAAATAGTGCAGAACTGCGGGATCGCCGCCAGCAGGCCAATCATGATGTTGCTGCTGCCGGTGTTGAAGCTCTGCAGGATCTGCGGCGTCCAGATATTAATGGCGCTGAGGGTATTGGTCAGGCAGAAGTAGGCGAGGGTATACATCAGCACCGCTGGCGTCAGTACTTCGCGCAGCGTGGAACGCGGCGAAGCCGGGACGATCGCCGCATGTTCCCGTTCGCGATCGATCATCGCCTTCAGCGCCTGTTTCTCTTCGTTATCCAGCCAGTTGGCTTTATCCGGCGTGTCGTTGAGGAAGAACCAGGTGACGACGCCGAGCACCACCGACGGCAGGCCTTCCAGCAGAAATAGCCATTGCCAGCCTTTCAGGTTCCACAGGCCGTCGAGCGCCAGGATATAGCCGGAAAGTATCGAGCCGAGCATCATGGTCACCGGCATGGCGATCATAAACAGGGCGTTGGCGCGGGCGCGATGGTAGGCCGGGAACCACCAGGTCAGATAGACGAGGATCCCCGGTAGAAAACCGGCCTCGGCGATGCCGACCAGCATGCGCAGGATGTACAGCGTATGCGGGTTGGTGGCGAACATGGTGCAGGTCGAGGCGATCCCCCAGACCACCATGATCCCGGCGATCCAGCGGCGCGCGCCAACTTTCGCCAGCATGATATTGCTGGGGATCCCGCACAGCACGTAGGTGACGTAGAACAGCGTCGCCGCCAGGCCGAACATGGTGGAGGTCAGGCCGAGATCTTTACCCATCGTCAGACCGGCGAAGCCGATATTAATTCGATCCAAAAATGAGAAAACAAAGAGAACAAACAGGAAGGTAATCAAGCGGCGGAACAGCTTTTTGATCACCCGGTTTTCTACTTCAACGGCTTTATTATCATTGTGTTGCAGGGTAGAGGTAGTCATGTTGCGCTCCACATTATCCGTTCAATAGACGGATTTATTGTTATCGGTTGTGGTGGTTGCGGTGTGGGTAAAACGGGCCGCCAGCGCTTCTGCGCCGCGGGCCAGCAGGGTGGTATCGACGCCGACGGCGACGAACAGCGCGCCCAGTTCGAGATAGCGTTTCGCCAGCTGTTCATTGGCCATCAGGATCCCCGGCGCCTTTCCGGCCTGGCGGATTTGCTGGATGGCATCTTCAATGGCGGCCTGCACTTCCGGGTGTTGTGGGTTGCCGCCGTGGCCCATATCAGCGCTGAGATCCGCCGGGCCGATAAACACGCCATCCACCCCTTCGACATCGAGGATCTGCGGCAGATTTTTCAGCGCTTCGCGGGTCTCAATCTGCACCAGTACGCACATGGCGTCATTGGCCCGGTGGATATAATCCGGAATGCGATTCCAGCGTGAGGCGCGGGCCAGCGCGCTGCCGACGCCGCGAATGCCGGCAGGCGGGTAGCGGGTGGCTCTGACCGCCAGCCGCGCTTCTTCGGCGTTCTGCACCATCGGCACCAGCAGGGTTTGCGCGCCGACGTCCAGCAGTTGTTTAATTTGTACCGGATCGTTCCACGACGGACGAACCACCGGCTGGCTGGGGTAGGGCGCAATGGCCTGAAGCTGGGTCAGCACCGTTTGTACATTGTTGGGCGCGTGTTCGCCGTCGATCAGCAGCCAGTCGAAGCCCGCGCCGGCCAGCAGTTCGGCGCTGTAGCTGCTGCACAGCCCAAGCCATAGGCCGATTTGCGGACGGCCGGCCTTGAGCGCCTCTTTAAATGCGTTGTTCATGTTGCTCTCCTCAAACAAAGCGGCAGCTGATGGCGCCCATGTTGCCGTAGTCGACGTGGAAGGTATCGCCCTTGCGCGCCGGGACCGGGCGGGTGAAGGAGCCGCCGAGGATAATCTGCCCGGCTTCGAGCTGGACATCGTATGGCGCCAGTTTGTTGGCCAGCCAGGCCACGCCGTTGGCCGGATGATTGAGTACGCCCGCGGCGACGCCGGTCTCTTCAATCACGCCGTTGCGATACAGCAGGGCGGAGATCCAGCGCAGGTCGAGCTCATCCGGTTTAATCGGCCGGCCGCCGAGGATCACCCCGGCGTTGGCGGCGTTATCGGAGATGGTGTCGAACACTTTGCGCGGACGCTGGGTTTCCGGGTCGATGTTGTGGCAACGCGCGTCGATAAGCTCCAGCGCCGGGATAACGTAGTCGGTGGCGTTGTAGACATCAAACAGCGTACAGTTCGGGCCGCGCAGCGGTTTGGCCAGCACGAAGGCCAGCTCGACTTCAATACGCGGCACGATAAAGCGGTCGGTGGGAATATCGCTGCCGTCGTGGAAGAACATATCGTCGAGCAGCGCGCCGTAGTCCGGCTCGCTGATCTGCGAGCTGGCCTGCATCGCTTTAGAGGTCAGGCCGATCTTGTGGCCTTTGAGCACGCGGCCTTCGGCGATCTTCATCTCGACCCACTCGCGCTGGACGGCGTAGGCGTCCTCAATGGTGATCGACGGATAATCCAGCGAGATCGCGCGGATCTGTTCACGCTGTTTTTCGGCCTGGTTCAGCCGCTGGGCAATCAGGGTGCGGGTCTGTTTATCGAGCATAGTGATTCCTGTGGCATTGTATTGCCGGATGGCGCTTCGCTTATCCGGCCTACAAATTCATGGCCGTTGTAGGCCCGGTAAGCGCAGCGCCACCGGGCAATTTGCACATTATTTAAATAACGCGTGCACGTTGTTCTGTTTGTAGTTCAGCGTCGGGTCGAGCTCTTCCATGGCGAACGACAGCGCCAGATAGCGGCTCTCCATTAGCGCAGCAAAATGGGCTTTGATCAGCGCGAACAGCATATCTCCCACGTCCTGACGGCTCTCCAGACTGCGCCCGGCGCCGATCTTCAGGGTCATATGCACGAAGGCGTAATCCTGCTTGCCGTCGGCCATCTGCCAGGTATCCAGCCAGTGGGCGCGGCTGCGAATACCGCCGATCGGGAAGATACCGGTGGCGGCCAGCGCCTCGTTGACTTTGGCGAACAGGCCCGGTAAATCGGCCTGTTCACGGATATTGTCGGTACACTCGGCGATAAAATGCGGCATGGGGCCTCCTTACGCCTGCGCCGGCAGCGGGAACACGGCGTTAACCTGGCCGGTACCGGAGCTGGCGAATAGCTCGGTGATAAACTCCACCTTGCCGTCGTATTTATCCCAACCCAGCAGACCGAGCAGCATCACCGTGTCGTGCATGTTGCCTTCGCCGTAGCAGTAGTCGGCGTACTCCGGCAGCATGGTGCAGAACTCTTTGAATTTGCCCTCCCGCCACAGTTTCACCACGCGCTCATCCATCTGATGATCAAACTCGCGGGTGTAGCTGTTCATGCCCTCTTCGGCGCGCTGGTCATCGATAAAGCGGTGCGACAGCGAACCGCTGGCCAGCACCGCTACGGTGCCGTCATATTTCTCAATGGCTTTGAGGATCGCTTCGCCCAGCCTGCGGCTGTCGGCAAAGTCGTGAACGGTACAGAAAGCGGAGATAGATACCACTTTGAAATGCTTATCGCTGTTCATGTAGCGCATCGGCACCAGGGTGCCGTACTCCAGCTTCAGGCTCGGAATATTGTGTGCTTTGGCGCGTACGCCGAGCTTTACGGCCTCGTCGGCGATAAGCTGGCCCAGCTCCGGGTTGCCGTCGTAGTCGTAGGTCATGTCGCGAATAAAATGCGGCAGTTCGTTACTGGTGTAGACGCCCTGAAAATGGTCGGCGCAGTTGATGTGATAGGCGCTGTTGACCAGCCAGTGGGTGTCGAACACGATGATGGTATCGACGCCCATTTCACGGCAGCGCTTGCCAATTTCTTTATGCCCGTCGATCGCGCCCTGGCGGCAGCCGTGGTTTTTCCCCGGCAGCTCAGACAGATACATCGACGGCACGTGAGTGATTTTTGCTGCTAACGCTAACTTACCCATATCAGACTCCCCATTTCGGGATCGGATGGTCGCCCATCGAGATGCAGACGTTTTTCATTTCGGCGAACACTTCAAAGCTGTACTCGCCGCCTTCGCGGCCGGTGCCGGAGGCCTTCACGCCGCCGAACGGCTGACGCAGGTCGCGCACGTTCTGGGTGTTGACGAACACCATCCCGGCTTCAATACCGCGCGCCAGACGCAGCACTTTGCTGACGTCCTGGGTCCAGATATACGACGCCAGGCCGTATTCCACATCGTTCGCCAGGCGCAGCCCTTCCGCTTCGTCTTTGAACGGCAGCAGGCAGGCGACCGGGCCAAAAATCTCTTCCTGGGCGACGCGCATGCGGTTGTCGACATCCGCCAGTACCGTCGGGCGCAGGAAGTTGCCGGCTTTCAGATGCGCCGGCAGGTCGGACGGTTTATCCGCGCCGCCGGCCAGCAGGGTGGCGCCCTCTTCGATGCCGAGGCGAATGTAGCCGGACACTTTCTCCCAGTGCTGCTTGCTAATCAGCGCGCCGACCTGGGTATTCGGATCGGTCGGATCGCCCACGCGCAGGCGGTTGGCGCGCTCGGCGAAGCGCTTGACGAACTCCGGATAAATACTCTGCTGAATGAAAATGCGCGAACCGGCGGTGCAGCGTTCGCCGTTGATCGAGAAGATGGTGAACAGCGCGGCGTCGAGCGCGCGCTCAATATCGGCGTCTTCAAAAATCAGCACCGGCGATTTTCCGCCGAGCTCCATAGAGTACTTTTTCAGACCGGCGTTCTTCATGATGTTGCGGCCGGTGGCGGTGCCGCCGGTGAAGGAGACGGCGCGCACATCATGATGGCGCACCAGCGCGTCGCCGGCGGTGGCGCCATAGCCCTGCACCACGTTGAGCACGCCAGCCGGGATCCCGGCTTCCAGCGCCAGCTCGCCCAGACGATCGGCGGTCAGCGGCGACAGCTCGGACATTTTCAGCACCGCGGTATTCCCCAGCGCCAGGCACGGCGCCACCTTCCAGGTCGCGGTCATAAACGGCACGTTCCACGGCGACACCAGCGCGCACACGCCAACCGGCTGCACGAGGGTATAGTTAAGCATCTTGTCATCGACCGGATAGGTCTTGCCGTTCATCTGCTGGCACACTTCGGCGAAAAATTCGAAGTTATGCGACGCCCGCGGGATCAGCACGTTTTTGGTCTGGTGGATAGGCAGGCCGGTATCGGCGGTTTCCATCGCCGCGATCTCCGGGACGTTCTGATCGATCAGATCCCCCAGGCGGCGCATCAGGCGCGCGCGCTCTTTCATCGGCAGGTTAGCCCACTTCGGAAAGGCCTCTTTCGCCGCCGCTACCGCCTGGTGAACCTCGGCTTCGCCGCCAGAGGCGACTTCAGCCAGTACCTCGCCGGTGGCCGGGTTGGTGGTATGAAAATAGTCTGCGCCGGCAACGTTTTTACCGTTGATCCAATGGTTAATCTTTTTCATGACAGTGTCTCCTCATACGCTTGCTGGCTGATGATATGGTTGACCAGGCGGCCCACGCCCTCGACTTCAACGATCACCTCGTCGCCCGGCACCACATCGGATAGCCCTTTCGGCGTGCCGGTGGCGATCATGTCGCCCGGTTGCAGGGTCATAAATTCGCTTAAATAAGCGATGAGGAACGGGATGCTGAAGATCAGATCGGCGGTGGTGCCCTGCTGGCGCAGTTCGCCGTTGACCCAGGTACGCAGGGCCAGATTATGCGGATCCGGGATCGCCTCTTTGGCGACGATCCACGGGCCGATCGGCGTCAGGGTGTCGCGGCTTTTGACCCGCAGGTTCGGGCGGTAGTAGTTTTCCAGATAGTCGCGGATCGCGTAGTCGTTGCACACGGTATAGCCAGCGACATAGTCCATGGCCTCGGCTTCGCTGACGCGGCGCGCGGTTTTCCCGATCACCACCACCAGTTCGGCTTCGTAGTGCATGTATTCGACGTTATCCGGGCGTACCGACTGCTGCTGGTGGCCAATAAAGGTGTTCGGCGCTTTGATGAACACCAATGGCTCGGTTGGCGGTTTAAACTCCAGCTCGCTGGCGTGGTCGGCGTAGTTGAGCCCCAGCGCGAATAGCGTGCCGTCGGCGGGCGGCAGCCAGCGGAATTCGCCTTCTTTCAATACCGTGCCATCGTTCAGGCGCACCTGGTCGCGTTCATCGACCAGCACGTCGCGTACCTGTCCCTGCCATTCAATGCGTGCCTGTTTCATGCCAGCTCTCCTTCTGCGACAACCGGGTTTTCCAGCGCCGGGAATCCGTCGGCGAGAATACGTACGCGGTCGCCGGGGCGCAGCGTGACGCGAGAGTGGGGCGTGCCGATAAGGATCGCGTCGCCGGGATTGAGGGTGGCGAACTCGCTTAAGGCGCTCAGCAGCTGCGCGGCGTTACGCTGCAGATCGCCGGTATGCCAGCTATCCGCCTCGCGGCCGTTGATTTCGGTGATGATGGTCAGGTTATCGACGTTACGCACCGCCGACAGCGCGCCGACGGGGCAGAAGCCATCGCGGCATTTCGCCTTGATCGCCGGGCGATAAAAACTCTCTTCCGGCAGACTCACATCGTTAGCCAGCGCGTAGCCGGCGATATAGTTCGCTGCCTCTGCCGCCGCCACTTTACGCGCGGTTTTGCCGACAATCAGCGCCACCGTCGCGCCGCTTTGTACGGTCTCGCCCTGCGGATAGGGGATCGCCTCGCCGTCGCCAATCACGGTATTGCGCGGCTTGATAAACCAGACCGCGGTTTTCGGCGGCGTCTTGTAGGGGGCCTGTTGAAACGCTTCGCGCCAGGCGTCGAGCTGGCTGCGATGATTGAGCGCAACGGCGAAGATGGTACCTTTCATTCACCACTCCTCTGGTACTGATTTCGGATTTAAATGCATTTCATTAATATGTTAATGATCATCTTTTATGCTTTGCGGCCAGGTTTAGCAACTGGAAGTGAATGTTTTGTGATCTGATTAACACAATATTTACACATCAATAACTTATTGGTTTTTAATCAATGAGTTGACTGTTTTTCAGGAAGGGGCTGGTACTTTTCAGGTGCAGAAACCGGTTGTACATGGCAGGATTAAAGCTAATTATTAAGTTGTTAATAAGTTTTGGATGAGGCTGTAGAGGGGATACTATGCATGATTCATTAACCATTGCCTTGTTGCAGGCGCGTGAGGCGGCGATGGCCTACTTTCGGCCGATCGTCAAACGGCACAATCTCACCGAACAGCAGTGGCGGATCGTGCGAATTCTCGCCGAACGTCCGTCGATGGATTTTCACGATCTGGCCTTTCGCGCCTGCATCCTGCGCCCCAGCCTGACCGGGATTTTGACGCGCATGGAGCGGGATGGGCTGGTGCTGCGCTTAAAGCCGGTTAACGATCAGCGCAAGCTGTACGTCTCGCTGACGCCTGCCGGAACCGCGCTGTATGAAAGCGCTCAGGCCGAGGTGGAAGAAACCTATCGTCTGCTGGAGGCCCAGTTCACCACGGAAAAGCTGCAGCAACTGACCTCGCTGCTGGAGGAGTTTATTGCGCTTGGCGTCCCTGCCGGGCGCGGTGATGAAGAAGAGTAGCGGTTACGGCTCGGCGCTCGGCCGGGCGAGGGCAATAAGCGTTTCCGCGCGGGCGGGGGCCAGCGGTTCTCTTGGCTGCGGCAGCGGCCAGCCGTACAACCAGCGGGCGCTGGCGGCGCAGGTGCGCCCCTGACAGGCGCCCATTCCGCAGCGCTGGGTAAGTTTGGCCTGCGGCCAGCCTCCGGCGGCCGCCACATCGCCGCAGCGTACATCCTCGCAGCGGCACAGCAGGCTCTCCGGCGTTGCGGCGTCTTTCAAGGATTCCGTCAGCCGGAAGGTACGGTTGATTGCTTCGGCGAAACGCTGCCAGCGGGCGCGGCGGGTAAATAACGCCTGCGCTTGCTGGCTGGCCCCGGCGGCGGCATACCCGGCGATTTCGCCCTCCGCCAGCGCCAGCTCGCTACCGCCGAAACCGGTGCACTCGCCGGCGGCATAGATATCCGCGACGCTGGTCTGCTGCCAGCGGTTAACCTGGATCGCCTCCTGTGCCGTGGCGCAGCCAAACAGCAGCCCCGTCTCGATATTGGGTATCAGCCCGTAGCCGATAGCCAGCCGATCGCAGGCGATAGTCCGCTCGACGCCGCGCTGGCGAAGCGTAACGGCTTCCAGCCGCGTTGCGCCGTGAGCGCGGATCGTCTGCGCGCCGCTCAGATAGCCTTTCGGGGCCAGCGTCGCTAACTGGCGCAGCTTCTGCGGCCAGCGCCACAGCCCGCCGGCGAAGCGCAGCAGCGCCGGGAGCGGCGCTTGTTCAATGATATTCGTCACGTCGCCTCCAGCCTTGTTCACCGTATCCGCCACCGCCAGCAGTAGCGGACCGCTGCCGGCAATCACCACCTTTTCTCCTTTCAGCGACAGGCCCTGTTTGATTTGCGCCTGCAGGCCGCCCGCGCCGGTCACGCCGGGTAAGGTCCAGCCGGGAAAGGGCAGCGACAGCTCGCGCGCGCCGCAGCAGAGGATCAGTTTCTGCCAGCAAACCACGCCGCCGCCGTCGGCGGTTTCAAACAGCACGCTGTGCGCGGAGGGGCGGGCAATCAGCCGCGCGCCGTTCACTACCCGGATGGCGGCAGACGCGGCGATGGCGTCGCGGTAGCGCCGGGCCAGGGCGGGCTGCGTCGCCTGCGGACCGGCGCGCCAGATTTGTCCGCCAGGGGCGGGGTTATCGTCGAGAATAATCACCTGTTTATCGCAGGCGGCGGCGGAGAGCGCGGCCGCCATGCCGGCGGGGCCGGCGCCGAGGATTAAAATGTCACAGCGCAGCGTGTTCATCGTGGCTCCTTTCTATTTGCATACCGGCCCGGCACAGGGTCTGGCAGGCCAGCACCCGAAGGCCATCGACGGTGACCCGGCACTCCTGGCAGACGCCCATGCCGCAAAACGGCGCGCGGAGCTCGCCGTTAACCGCCTGGCGGGTGGTGGGGTCGCCGGTCAACGCCAGCGCCGCCGCCACGCTAATGCCTTCCGGCACCGTCAGCGCTTCGCCATCAATGGTGATAGTGAGCGTGGCCTTCATGCAATCGCCTCCTGTTGACACAAACGGGCCGGGAGCCAGGCGTCGGGCGCCAATGGGCAGCGTTCATCGAGGATCTGCGCCGCCAGCAGTTCAGCTGTGGCCGGAGCGGTGGTGACGCCCAGCCCTTCATGGCCCAGCGCCAGCCATACGCCACGGCGCGTGGGATGCGGGCCGATCAGCGGGTTGCCATCCTGCGAGGCGGCGCGCAGGCCGCTCCAGCAGCGGATGATATTCAACGTCGCCAGCGCCGGCACGAAATGGCGGGCGCGATCGAGCATCTGCGCCAGCAAGGGCAGATCCAACTCGCGCTCACGGTTATCAAACTGACGCGAAGAGCCAATCAGCAGCTGGCCGGTTGGCCGCGGCTGAAGGTTAAACGCCACCGAGGTGCCGCCGCCATGGGCGCTGGCGCCGTAACCCAGCTCAACCAGCTGGTGATGCACCCGCGGCCGGTAGCGATCGGTAATCGCCAGTTGGCCTTTTTTCGGTCGCAGCCAGTTTTCCGCTAACAGCGCGTTGGCTTCAAGTCCGCAGGCCACCACGATGGCCCGCGCCTGTAGCCGTTTGCCGCTGGCGAGCAGCACCTGCGGTTCGGTAATCGCCTGCGCGCTGTCGTGCAGGCAGGTGAGATGGTCTCCGGCATCGGCCATCAGCCAGCGGGCGACGTTTGGCGCGTAGACGATACCATCGCCTGGCACCCACAGGCCGCCCGCCAGCCCGCCGCGCAGCAGCGGCTCGCGTCCGGCGATCTGCTGCGGGGTCTGGCGTTCGCTGGGCACCTGATAGCTGGCCAGCCGCCGCTGTTTGTCGCCAGCCACGGCCATCTCTTCTTCGCTTTCCGCCAGCCACAGCGTGCCGCAGCCGCGCCAGGCGCAATGGTCGGGCATCCGTGGCGTGATAGCGCGCCAGCGTTCCAGCGACCATGCCGACAAGGCAAGCTCGGCGGGGTCGTCATCCATGCACACCAGATGGCCCATACCGGCCGCCGTCGCGCCGGGCTGACCGTCATCGATAAGCGTCACGCTCTGCCCCCGCTTCGCCAGCTGCCACGCGCAGGCGGCGCCGATGATCCCGGCGCCGATCACGATGACGTCGCACTGCTTCACGGCGCGATCCCCCAGCAGAAGGGATCGTCAGGGTTGAGGATCAACTGGTTGTCTCCACACACCCAGGCTTCGCCGCGGATCGTTGGGATGATGCCTTCCGCGGTGCGCTGGTAGCTGGCGGTAAACTGGCTGCCGATGATGCTGGCCTGACGCCAGATTTCCCCCGGCTGCAGCTTGCCATCCTGCGCCAGGCAGGCCAGCTTGGCGCTGGTGCCGGTACCGCACGGCGAGCGATCCCAGGCCTTTCCCGGACAGAGTACGAAGTTGCGGCTGTCGGCGGTATCGTCATCGGCGAAGAGTTCGATATGGTCGATAACGCCGCCGTCGTCGCCGCGGATCCCCGCGGCTTCCAGCCCCTCGCGCACTGCCCAGGCGTAGGCGGTGAGCTGTGGAATATGTTCGGGGGTAATGGCGAACGGGTGGTCGTTAATCAGGAAAAACCAGTTGCCGCCCCAGGCAATATCGCCGATGACGGGACCATGCGCGGTCTCAACGCGGATCTGTTTTTTCCAGCGGCGGGCCGGGACGTTTTGCACCGATACGCTGCCATCGTCGTGCAACGTAGCGCTTACGTCGCCGACCGGTGTTTCAATCAGATGTACGCCGGGCTGGATACGCCCAAGCCAGGCCAGCGAGGCGATAAGCCCGATTGTGCCGTGGCCGCACATATTCAGAAAACCGGCATTGTTGAAGAAAATCACGCCAGCGGTAGCCGCCGCCGAGACCGGTTTGCACAGCAGCGCGCCGACCAGTACGTCATTACCGCGCGGTTCGAGAATGGCCGCCTGACGCCAATGGTCAAAGTCGCGGGCGAAGCGGTCGCGGCGCTTCGCCATGCTGCCGCCGCCGAGATCGGGGAATCCGTCAACGATCAGGCGGGTCGGTTCGCCGCCGGTATGTGAATCAATAGCTCTCAACGTAACAGGGGGGCGTGGCGCGGTCATCAGGCTCTCCGGAAGTTAACAACATGTTTCATCATGCTGGCGCAACCTTTCCCGACCTGCTTGAGCGCTTTCGTCAGAGAAAATGACGAAATCTGCACAGTCATGAGCGCGGTATATTTCTATTTCACATAGTTATTTATTATTAATCATTTGCTTAATGCTGTGGTAAACCGAAAGTGACCATTGCGCCAGTGGCTAAATCAGGGGAAGGCGTAAAGCGGATCCAGGATCGCAAAACCGAGGGATGCTGCTTGAGGTGTTAACGGAAAGTGAATAAATATCCTTCGGTCACTTACCATGAGGAGGCCTTATGATCGGTGTTTCTGATGCGGCGCCGCCGCGCGCGGTTAACCAACCTGAGCTGGCCGTCGATGAGCTGAGCCAGATCTGCGAAGGGCTGGCGCGCCAGCGGCCGGAAAATATGCCAGCGCTGCTGAATGCGCTGGCGCTGATTGCGCCCCTGCTCAATGCCATTCCTAATGTGGTCTTTTTTATCAAAGATCGTCAGGCGCGCTATCTGCTGGCGAACCTGACGCTGGCCCGCCGCTGTGGTTTCAAAAGCGTCTCCTCGCTGCTGGGCAAAACCTCCGCCGATGTCTTTCCTTCCGCGCTGGGTCAGGGTTATACCGAACAGGATCTGCGGGTGTTGCGCGAAGGTGTGACCCTGCGCGATCAGCTGGAAATGCATCTCTACAATGGCCGCGAGCGCGGCTGGTGCCTGACGCAGAAACTGGCGCTGCGCGATGTCCGCGGGCAGGTGATCGGCATGGCCGGGATCTCGCACGATCTGCAGGAGGCTCATGCCCGCCATCCGGCGTGGCAGCGGCTGGCGATCGTCGACGATCATATCCGCCGCCATTATCACCGGCCGATCGCCATGGAAGAGTTAACCGCCTTAAGCGGGATGTCGATTGCGCAGATCGAACGCTACTGCAAACGGATCTTTCATCTCACTCCGCGGCAGATGATCCACAAAGTGCGGCTGGAAAAAGCGACCGAACTGCTGGCTGGCGATACGCCGATTACCGATATCGCCCTGCAGTGCGGGTATACCGATCACAGCGCCTTTAGCCGCCAGTTCAAGGCGATGACCGGCTCGACGCCGCGCGATTTTCGCCTCACGCTGCTCGGATAAACGCTGGCTCACACTTTTGCCGACTGTGCTAATTTCGTCATCGTATTGAGGGAAAACCGACAAGCCGCCGGTTCCGCGACACGTCAATCTGTCAGTGAATATTCACCATTCATTCACTTCGACTTAACAAAATGACGACAAGGAACCGAGCATGAGCAAAAAAGCGATTCACTGGAGCGGCGTATTCCCGGCGGTCAGCACGCAGTTTCGTAGCGATTACTCCCTCGATTTAGACGCCACTCACGCGGTGATGAAAAACCTGGTGAAAGATGGCGTTTCCGGGCTGGTGGTGTGCGGCAGCGTAGGGGAGAACACCTCGCTGAGCACCGATGAAAAACTGCAGATTATCGAGGTGGCGAAGGATGCCGCCGGCGGCAAAATTCCGGTCATCGCCGGGGTGGCCGAGTTCACTACCGCCTTCGCCCAGAAAATGGCGAAAGAGGCGGAGCGCGTCGGCGTCGACGGGATCATGGTGATGCCGGCGCTGGTCTACTCCTCAAAACCGCATGAAACCGCGGCCCACTTCCGCAGCGTGGCGAGCGCTACCGACCTGCCGATTATGGTCTACAACAACCCGCCGATTTACAAAAACGACGTGACGCCGGACATTCTCGCCACCCTGACCGACTGCGACAACATCGTCTGCTTTAAAGACTCCTCCGGCGATACCCGCCGCTTTATCGACCTGCGTAACACCGTTGGCGACCGCTTCGTGCTGTTTGCCGGGCTGGATGACGTGGTGGTGGAAAGTATTGCCGTCGGCGCGGAAGGCTGGATCTCCGGAATGTCCAACGCCTTCCCGCGCGAAGGGGAAACGTTATTCCGTCTCGCCCGCCAGCAGCGTTACGAAGAGGCGATGGCGTTGTACCGCTGGTTCATGCCGCTGCTGCATCTCGATGCGCGTCCGGATCTGGTGCAGTGCATCAAGCTGTGTGAAGAGTTGCTGGGCCGCGGTAGCGCCATTACCCGTCCGCCGCGTCTGGCGCTGGAAGGCGAAACGCGCCAGCAGGTGGTGGCGATCGTTGAACAGGCGCTGGCCACTCGTCCGACGCTGCCGGATGTCGGCCTCTGAGCACAGGAGTCAATATGAATGCATCTCAGACCATGGCGGGACGGCAGTTTATCGCCGGACGCCGTATTGCCAGCGGTGAGGCGACGCTATTGAGCCTGCGGGCGGTGGACGGCGAAGCCACCGGCCACCGCTTTTATCCGGCTTCCTGTGAGGAAGCCGCTCAGGCCGCAGAAGCCGCGCAGGAGGCCTTTGCCGTCTATTCACAAACCACGCCGCAGCAGCGGGCGCGCTTTCTCAACGCCATTGCTGATGAACTGGACGCGCTGGGCGAGCCGTTTTTTGCTATCGCCGGGCAGGAGACCGCGCTGCCGCTGGCGCGGCTACAGGGAGAACGGGCGCGCACCAGCGGCCAGTTGCGGATGTTTGCTGGCGTGATCCTGCGCGGCGATACCTTCGCCGCCCGTATTGATACCGCCTTAGCCGACCGTCAGCCGCTGCCGCGCCCGGATCTGCGCCAGTATCAGCAGGCGTTAGGGCCGGTGGCGGTGTTTGGCGCCAGCAACTTTCCGTTGGCCTTTTCCACCGCCGGCGGCGATACCGCCTCGGCGCTGGCGGCTGGCTGTCCGGTGGTGGTGAAGGCCCATCCGGGCCATATGGCCACCGCCGAGCTGACCGCCGAGGCGATCGTCAGGGCGGTGGTACGGTGCGGTTTACCCGGCGGCGTATTCAATATGATTTTCGGGACCGATATCGGCGCCGAATTGGTCCGTCATCCGGCGATTCAGGCCGTTGGCTTTACCGGTTCGTTAGCCGGCGGTAAGGCGCTGTATCAGCTGGCGCAGCAGCGCCCGCAGCCAATTCCACTGTTTGCTGAAATGTCGGCGATTAACCCATTGATTATTCTGCCGCAGGCGCTGCAGACGCGGGCCGAAGCGCTGGCAAACGAGCTGGTGGCGTCATTTACCCTCGGCGGTGGCCAGTTCTGTACCCGTCCGGGGCTGATTCTGGCGCTGCGCGGCGCCGGGCTGGAACGCTTTAAGTCGGCGCTGTGCGCGGCGGTAGCGGGCTCCACGCCGCAGGTGTTGCTCAATGCGCCGACCCTTCAGCACTACCGTCAGGGCGTGGCGGCGCTTGCGGCGCACCCGCGTATCGAGAAGTTGGCGAGCGGCATCGCCGCCGGCGCCGGGCAGGCGCAGACCCTGCTGTGGCAGGCTCAGGTCGAAGATCTGCTGGCGCAGGATACGCTGCTGCAGACCGAAGTTTTCGGCCCGTTATCGCTACTGGTGGAAGTGGACGACGTGGCCCAGCTGCAGGCGGTGGTGAAAGCGCTGCAGGGTCAGCTCACCGCGACGCTGCATGCCGAGGCGGATGATGGCCCGCTGGCGGCGAGTCTTCTACCGCTGCTTTGTGAGAAGGCCGGACGGGTGCTGTTTAACGGTTATCCCACCGGCGTGGAAGTGTGCGATGCGATGGTCCACGGCGGCCCGTGGCCGGCGACCACCGACGCACGCGGGACCTCGGTCGGCAGCCGGGCGATTGAGCGTTTTCTGCGCCCGGTCTGTCTGCAGAACGCGCCGGCTGCCCTGTTACCGCCGGCGCTGCAGGATGCGAACCCTTTGAACCTGCTGCGCCTGGTCAACGGCCAGTGGACCCGGGAAGCGATTTCCTCCTCTCATTGACGCAAGGGCATCACCATGACCATTCACACTACGCATAACAGTCAAACCCGCGTTGCTGAGTCGGGTAAGTTTAAAAAACAGCTGACCCTGACCGATCTCACCTTTATCGGCCTGGGGGCGATATTCGGCTCCGGATGGTTATTCGCCGCCAGCCACGTGGCCTCCATCGCCGGTCCGGCCGGGATCGCCTCGTGGGTGATCGGCGGCTTTGCAGTATTGCTGCTGGGGATTGTCTACTGCGAGCTGGGGGCGGCGCTGCCGCGCGCCGGCGGCATTATTCGCTACCCGGTCTTTTCCCACGGCGAGCTGATGGGCTATCTGCTGGGGTTCATCACCCTGATCGCTTTCTCCAGCCTGATCTCGATTGAAATTGTCGCCGCCCGGCAATATGCCGCCGCCTGGTTTCCGGCGCTGACCCAGCCGGGCTCCAGTTCGCCGACGCTGCTGGGGTGGGTGGTGCAGTTCCTGCTGCTCTGTTTCTTCTTTGCGCTTAACTACTACAGCGTTAAGACCTTCGCCCGATCGAACAACTTCATCAGCGTGCTCAAGTTTTTGGTGCCGCTGCTGGTGGTGGTGACGCTGTTCGCCTTCTTTAAACCGGAGAACCTGCACGCGCAGGGGATTGCGCCATTCGGCATGTCCGGGGTGGAAGCGGCGATCAGCGCGGGCGGAATTATCTTCGCTTATCTGGGACTGACGCCGATTATCTCGGTGGCCAGCGAAGTACAAAAGCCGCAGCGGACTATCCCTATTGCGTTGATTTTATCAGTGGTGCTGTCGACGATTATCTACGTGCTGCTGCAACTGGCGTTCCTTGGCAGTATCCCCACCGAAATGCTGAACGGCGGTTGGGCCGAGGTGAGCAAACAGTTTTCGCTGCCGTATCGCGATATCGCCATTACCCTCGGCATGGGCTGGCTGGCCTTTATGGTGATAAGCGATGCGATCATCTCCCCGAGCGGCACCGGCAATATCTATATGAACGCGACGCCGCGGGTGATCTACGGCTGGGCGAAGGCGGGTACTTTCTTTAAAGCCTTTACCCATATCGATAAAGCGTCCGGGATTCCGCGTCCGGCGCTGTGGCTGACCTTCGGGCTTTCAATCTTCTGGACGCTGCCGTTCCCCTCCTGGGAACAGCTGATTAGCGTGGTGTCGGCGGCCCTGGTGCTGAGCTACGCCATCGCTCCGGTGACCGCTGCCGGGCTGCGCCGCAACGCGCCGGATCTGCCGCGGCCGTTCCGCGTGCGCGCCTTCGGCATCATCGGCCCGGTATCGTTTATGATCTCGGCGCTGATTGTCTACTGGTCCGGCTGGAATACGCTCTCGTGGCTGTTGGGGCTGCAAATCGTGATGTTTGTCGTCTACGTGATGTGCAAAGGTAAGGTGCCGGAACATACCGTGAGCCTGGCGCAGCAGGTGAAGTCTTCGCTGTGGCTGATCGTGTTTTATGCGTTGATTATCCTCTTTTCCTGGCTGGGCAGCTTCGGCGGGCTTAATGTTATCGGTCACCCCTGGGATACGGTGCTGGTGGCGGCGATGTCGTTGGGGATTTACTACTGGGGCGCGCGCAGCTGCCTGCCGCAGGCTAACTTTAGCGGAGACGAAGAAGAGTAAAGGAGAACAGTATGGAGTCGGTAACTCTATCGTTACCTGAAGCTTATGACCTGGCGCTGGAGGTACTCAGCGCCAATGGATTTAGCGCCGACCACGCGGCGGCGATTGCCCGCAATGTGACCGCCGGGGAACGCGATGGCTGCGCTTCCCACGGCCTGTGGCGGCTGTTGGGCATTGTCGATACCCTGCGCAAAGGTAAGGTATCGCCCGATGCCGAGCCGCAGATCCATGACCAGGCGCCGGCGATTGCGCGGGCGGACGCCGGGGGCGCTTTTTCACTGCTGGCCTACGAGCGCGCGCTGCCGCTGCTGCTGGAGAAGGCGCGGCAAAACGGCATTGCGGCGCTGGCGATTAACCGCTGCGTCCATTTTTCCGCGCTGTTTGCCGATATTGAGCCGTTGACCGAGGCAGGGCTGGTGGGGCTGGCCTGCACGCCAAGCCACGCCTGGGTCGCCCCGGCGGGCGGCACGCGTCCGCTGTTCGGCACCAACCCTATCGCCTTTGGCTGGCCGCGGCGGGACAAACCGCCGTTTATTGTTGATATGGCGACCAGCGCCGCGGCGCGCGGCGAGATCCAGCTGCATCAGCGTGCCTGCAAAGCGCTACCGGAAGGCTGGGGAATCGACAGTCAGGGACAGCCAACGACCGATGCCGCGGAGGTGCTGAACGGCGCGATGTTAACCTTTGGCGGCCATAAGGGCTCGGCGCTGGCGGCAATGGTTGAGCTGCTGGCCGGGCCGCTTATCGGCGATATGACCAGCGCCGAATCGCTGGTGTGGGATAACGGCGCGGGTGGGCTCCCCTACGGCGGCGAGCTTATCCTGGCGCTGGATCCGCAGCGCTTTCTCGGCGCGCAGGCACAAGAGCAGCTGGCGCGCGCCGAAACGCTGTTCAATGCGATGCAGGATCAGGGGGCGCGGCTGCCGGGCGAGCGGCGTTTCGCCTGCCGTCAGCAGAGTGAGCAGCAGGGGGTTACCATCAGCCGTTCATTGCATGATGAGATTTGCGCCTTGCGGCCATAGTAAAGCGCGGAGCGCGGCGGGCCGACCATCAGAGCGACAGGCGCATGGCGCAGCGCGACTCGGGCGGCAGGCCGTGCCGGGTCTCCTGTTCCCTTTTTGCCGCCAGTCCGGCAGGCAGGGTCAGCTCATCGAGCATGGTGAATCCCAGACGGGTATAAAACGGCGCATTCCACGGCACCTCGCGGAAGGTGGTGAGGGTTACCGCCGGATAGCCCATCTGCTGTGCGCCCTCAATAACCTGCTTCAGCAGCATCCGGCCGATGCCCTGATGCTGCCAGTTCTGATGGACGGCGACTTCGACGATAAATAATGCATCGTCGAGCGGTTCGGTCAGAATAAAGCCAATCGGCTGCCCGGCGGCTTCCGCCAGCAGGCTATGCTCGGTTTCCAGATAATCATGATGACGCGCAACGCTAATCACCTCGCTGTCCGCCAGCCAGGCGAGAGAGGGGATCTGGCGAAATGCCTGGGCGGCAGAACGTTCAATGGCGGGCAGAAGGGCGATATCGCTCTCCTGAGTCAGGCGTAATACGGCACCGGCAGTTATAGTGTTAGTTTTCATCACCTCAGCATAGCAGCCTTCGGGAGAAAAGTATGGAGCTGACCGCCGTTCCCGCCACGCAGTTCAGCAGCGTGCAGTTAACGGATATTCTCAACGCCTGTTTTGAAGCCTATCTGGTGCCTGTTACCCAGTCGGTGGCGGGATTTGTACAGCGTTTCAGCGCCGAGGGGATGAGCCTGATCGATTCCCGCGTCTGGCTGGCCGGAGATGAACCGGCGGCGATCGCGATTGTCGCCCGCCGGGGAAGTGCCGCTCGCCTGGCGGCCTTTGCCCTGCGCCCGGCCTGGCGCGGCAAAGGCCTGGGCCGGGAACTGATGCAAGATCTGCTAATGCTCCTGCAACAGCAGGGGGTTGAGATGGTATCTCTGGAGGTGATCCGCGATAACCATGCGGCCGTCGCGCTATATCAGACGCTGGGCTTTACGCGACGCTACGGGCTCTGCGGCTACCTGAGCAATGAACCTCTGGCTCCGGTAGCGGGCGTATTACAGCTTTATCCCACCCTGGCCCTGCTACGGCGCGCCATTGACGAGAGTAACAGTCAGCTCCCCTGGCTGCTGGATCCGCTCACCTTCGCCACCCTGCCATGTCAGGTCGTGACGCTGGAACAGCGCGCCTTCGCGGTTCTAACAACGGCGGGCTCACGGCCTGTACTGCAATTTTTGTGGGTGGAGCCCGCCGCCCGCCGTCAGGGGCTGGCGCGTGAGCTGCTGGTGACGCTGGCGCAGCAGTTCCCGGGTGTGGGAACTTCGGTGACGGTCCCGGAAACGTTTACACCGCTGTTTGCCGCGGCGGGATATGCGCCGCTATCGCTGCAGCAGTATGAAATGAGCGCAACGATGAATGCCCTGCGGTCAGCAGGGCGTTAAGATTCAGTCGTTACGCGGGTCACTAATCGGCTGGCGAACCAGGAAAATGTAGGCCAGTGCGCCGAGAGCGGTCACACAGCCGCATATAACCAGTGCCAGCTGGAAGGAATGGGTGGTATCGACAATAAATCCGGTCACCACCGGTGCGAATGAAGCGCAGATAAAGCTGGCGAAATTCTGAATACTGCCGACGGAAGCCGTCATTCTTGATGCTACGGCGACGTGGATCAATCCCCAGCAGGACGTTCCGGCAAAATGAATACAGAACAACGCCATACCGATTAACAGCACCGCCGCGATTGAGGTGGTGGCATGCGGCACGATCAGCGTAAACGCCGCGGAGCAGAACATCCCGGCAATAATGCAGATCTTGCGGCTTTTGATCGGGGCCATGCCGCCTTTGACCAGCCAGTCGGTGACGTAGCCATTGATCAGCATACCGGCGGCACCAAACA
The DNA here is from genome assembly GCF_001807705.1 of Klebsiella sp. HMSC25G12. Classification (NCBI taxonomy): domain Bacteria; kingdom Pseudomonadati; phylum Pseudomonadota; class Gammaproteobacteria; order Enterobacterales; family Enterobacteriaceae; genus Klebsiella; species Klebsiella sp. HMSC25G12. The sequence goes on from NZ_KV789900.1 coordinate 72,467, forward strand.
GGAAAGGAATGGCGGCCATAAACCCGGTACTTTTCAGATCGAGGTTATACGCCGTTTGCAGGTAACCCGGCAGCCATGCCAGATATAGCCAGGCGGTATAGTTGATGCCGCTGAAGCCGAACATCATTCCCCACATGGTTTTGTTTTTAAACAGACTGCGCCATTCGGCAAAGCTCAGCGGGTCGCGGCGCACGTTGACGCTTCCGGCATTAAGGTAGGCCTGCTCCTCGGCGGTGAGGGGGATATCCTCCCGGTTGCGATAAAGCATATACCAGCCGATAGCGACAAAGATCCCCAGTACGCCGATGGTAATAAACATCCAGCGCCAGCCCATCATCAGCATCATCGCGGCAAGGATCGGCGGGCTGATCGCCACGCCAATCGTCGAGGCGGCGTTAAAGAAGCCCATTGGGCGGCCGCGCTCTTTAATATTAAACCAGTCGTTGATCACCTTGACGCCGCACGGGTTCATCGGCGCTTCGCCGATCCCCATGCCGATACGCACCAGGACAAACTGGGTAAAGCTGTGCACCATCCCGGAGACCGCCTGAAATAGCGACCAGAAAAACATCCCCAGCCCCAGCATGATGCGTGGACCTTTGCGATCCAGCAACGGCCCGCAGGGCAGTTGCGCAATGCCATAGGCCAGAGAGAAAACCGATAACAGCGCCCCGATTTCAGTGGCGGTAAGCCCTAACTCCTCGCGAATCGTTAAGTTCGCAACGGACAATGAACTTCGGTCGAGGTAGTTAATCACCGCCGCCAGAAATAACAGAATCATTGCCGTTGTTTGAATCTTTTTAATACGAGAACTACGTTGTAGTGTATTTTCTAAGGGAACTGAAAGGTTTTCCGCTTCCCCCTTTTTAAAGTCGGTCTGCGGGTCTATGGTTATATTTTGTGATTCCACGCCTGACTCCTGATTATTATGTTTGAATACCAAGTGACAACGAAGGGGGTAAACATCACCCACCTGTTTCACAGTAAAGTAAGTCGACTTGTTTTCAGCATAAATAACCTTTTTGAGGGCGCCGGATTACGTTTTTGGATTTGTGCTGTTGCTAATCATTTTCTGTTTTTAATCGGTACTTAATGTGCCAGCGATTCACTTTGCTTGAGAGAGTTAATCATGGATTGCTTCGCGGAGTTCAGGTGGTTACGTAGCGCCAGGTTGGCATCCAGATCGCTGCGACAGATGAGTGCGCTCAGGATCGTCATATGTTCATCAATGGCGATGATATTGCGCTGTTTAAGGTCACTTTCATCCCACTGATAGTGGAAGTGAAAGATCACGGAAATAATTTCAAGTGATTGATTAAAAAATATATTATCAGCAGCGGAAAGCAGCAGCGAATGAAAATCACGATCGAGCTGGGAGAACATACGAAAGCTGTTGCCGATGCTGTCCCGCAGGGTGCGGTGGCGCTCGAGCAGGGTTTTGGCCTGCAGCCAGCGGGCATCGCTGTCCGGCAGATTAAGAAAATGTTGAAGTGCGTGGGTTTCCAGCATTTCCCGCAATTCGAACAGTTGCTCGGCCCAGGATTGCTCAAATTTTTTCATGTTCCACTGGCCGCGCTTTTCGCTTTCAATCAGGTTGTAGCGGCTGAATTTCAGTAAAAATTCTCTGACCACGACCGGGCTGACGCCCGCGGCACGCGCCAGTTGCAGTTCGGAGAACCGCTCCCCGGCGCGTAGCTGACGCTGGTTAATCATGGTGAAAAACGCTTGTTCAAAGAGACGGTTTTGTTCGGTCAGCGAGGCGCTGGAACCATCGAAGCCGTCCTGTACTTCCGGCTGCCGAAGGATCTGGTAGTCGTGATTGACCTGGCTCAAGACGCCGCGCTCGCATAAGTGGCAAAGGATATGGCGCACCGTGGTGCGGCTAATGTTATACATCTCCGCCAGTGCGCTTTGCGAGGGTAGCGGCGAGGGGATAAAGCCGCGCGCCATATCGTTGATGACCTGGTTAATAACATTGTGACGTAGGTTTTGTGAGCGACTCATAACGTTTTCCTTTTTTATCCATTAAAGCCGGATTTAAAACAGTTTTGTGCGCGACATTTCACAGATTTTGCAATGAGTTTCACTCTGTTTCTATTTTTCATCGATATCTAAGCCAACAAATACGGAGGCAATTATTATGACGTCGATGAATACTTTAGTGTGTCAGGAACCTAAAAAACTACACTGGGAAAAACGCCAGATTCCCATTCCCGGCGATGATGAAGTGCTCATTAAAATAAAGGCTGTGGGGATTTGTGGGACAGACATTCATGCATGGGGCGGCAATCAGCCTTTTTTTAGTTATCCGCGTGTTCTTGGACATGAAATATGCGGTGAGATAATTGGGCTGGGTAAAAATATTCTTAATTTGAAGAGCGGCCAACAGGTTGCTGTGATTCCCTATGTCGCCTGCCGCCAGTGTCCGGCCTGCCTGAACGGCCGGACAAACTGCTGCGAGAAGATTTCGGTGATCGGCGTGCATCGGGACGGCGGGTTTAGCGAGTATCTCTGCGTGCCGGTAAACAATCTGCTGGTGGTGGATGACGTCGACCCTGAAGCCGTGGCGTTGATTGAGCCATTCGCCATTAGCGCCCACGCGGTGCGTCGTGCCGCTATCCGGGCAGGGGAGCAGGTGCTGGTGGTTGGCGCGGGCCCCATCGGCCTTGGGGCGGCGGCGATCGCTAAGGCTGACGGCGCGCAGGTGGTGGTGGCGGATACCAGCCCGGCGCGGCGCGATCATGTGGCACAGCATCTCGGCCTGACCACCCTCGATCCCTCCGATCCGCTGTTTATCGAGCAACTGTCTGCCACGTTTGGCGGTTCTCTGGCGCAGAAAGTGATTGACGCGACGGGAAATCAGCAGGCGATGAATAACACCGTTAATTTAATCCGTCACGGCGGCAGCATCATTTTTGTTGGTCTGTTTAAGGGGGAACTGCAGTTCTCCGACCCGGAATTTCATAAGAAAGAGACGACCATGATGGGCAGTCGTAATGCGACGGAAGAGGATTTTGCCAAAGTTGGGCGGCTGATGGCCGAGGGGAAAATCACCGCCAGGATGATGCTGACCCACCGTTACGATTTCAGGTCGCTGGCGGACATTTACGAAAGCGAAGTGATTAACAATCGTCAGCTGATCAAAGGCGTTATTCATTTTTAGCAGGTAAGCTTATGAAATCGTTAAACCGACAAGATTTTCCCGGGCCGCAGTACCCGACGCGCGCGATTCAGTTTGGCGAGGGCAACTTCCTGCGGGCATTTATTGACTGGCAGCTGGATCTGCTGAATGAGCAAACCGATCTGGCGGCGGGCGTGACCATTATTCGCCCGATCAACACCGCGTTTCCGCCGTCGTTAAATACCCAGGACGGACTCTATACCACGATCATTCGTGGGTTGAATGAACGCGGCGAGGCGGTGAGCGAATCGCGGATTATTCGCTCCGTTAATAACGAGCTCAATCCCTGGCAGGATTTTGCCAGCTATCTGGCGCTGGCTCGTAATCCGGCGATCGCGTTCGTATTTTCAAATACTACCGAAGCGGGTATTAGCTATCATGCCGGAGACCGGCTTGACGATAAGCCGCCGGTTAGCTTCCCGGCGAAGCTGACCCAACTGCTGCTCGAACGTTTCCGCCATTTCAATGGCGCTGCGGATAAGGGGTGGACGATTATCCCCTGCGAGCTGATCGACTACAACGGCGAAGCGCTGAAGGCGCTGGTGCTACGCTACGCCAAAGAGTGGCAATTGCCCGCGGCTTTTCGCGACTGGGTTGAGACCGCCAATACGTTTTGTTCAACGCTGGTTGACCGCATCGTCACCGGCTACCCGCGTGATGAAGCAGAAAAGCTGGAAGCGGAGCTGGGCTACCATGATGCTTTCCTTGATACCGCCGAATACTTTTGGTTATTCGTCATTCAGGGTCCGCAGGCGCTGGCGGAAACGCTGCGGCTGGATCGCTACCCGCTTAATATCCGCATCGTAGAGGATATCCGGCCCTATAAAGCGCGCAAGGTTGCCATTCTTAACGGTGCGCATACCGCGCTGGTGCCGGTAGCATGGCTGTGCGGGGTGGATACCGTTGGCGAAGCGATGCAGGACGAAGCCATTCGCCATTATGTACAGCAGACGATTGATGAAGAGATTATCCCGGCGCTCGATTTACCGGCCGAGGAGCTTCGTCAGTTTGCCGATGCGGTCACCGGGCGCTTTCTTAATCCCTATATTCGCCATCAATTGCTCGCCATCGCCCTGAACGGCATGACTAAGTTCCGCACCCGGATCCTGCCGCAGCTGCTGACGACAATCCGCCAGCACGGCGCGATCCCGCCGCGGCTAACGTTTGCCCTGGCGGCGCTTATCGCCTTCTATCGCGGCCAGCGCGACGGACAGGTGTATCCGCTGCAGGATGATGACGTCTGGTTAACCCGCTTCTCGCAAGGATGGAAGCAGGTGGCGAACGGGAGCCCGCTGCATGGACTGGTGCTGGAGGTTTTACAGGATAACGCGCACTGGGGCGAGGATCTGACGGCTATTCCCGGCCTTTCCGACCAGGTCACGCGCTATCTGGAAATGATTTTGCGCTCAGGAATGCGGGAGGCCCTGGCGCGGCTGTAACGGTTTTGTTATGCGGCGTCCGCGGATTTGGGCGCCGTTTTTTTTGTGCTCCGAACCGCAAAAAGTGAATTTAGCGCCAACGCCTGGTGGATTTCCCGCATCATAAGCCTCTGTAAGGTGAAGAGGGGGATGTCATGCGTAAAACGGAACTGTTGGCTTTTCTGCAAAATCAGACCGATTTTTTTGATCCGGATAACCTGAGCGAGGTCTTCACCGCTGGCTACCTGGCCCGGCTTTTTGCGATGCAAAGAAATACCGCCAGCCACTATCTGAATCAGTTGGTGGCCCAGGATGTGCTGGTGAAGATCAATACTCGACCAGTCTATTTCCTGCATAAGGCCGCCTTCTGCCAGCAGTTCTTCCCTCTTTCCCGCAGCGAGTACGCCAGCATGGCGGAGCTGCTCGCAGAGAGCGACCGGCAGCCGGAGCAGGCGGATCATTTCTCATTGCTGACCGGCCATGACGGTAGCCTGCGCAAGCCTATCGAACAGATGAAAACCGCGCTGTTTTATCCTAACGGTGGGCTTCCGCTGCTGATCGTTGGCGACAGCGGAACTGGCAAGAGCTATATGGCGGAGCTGATGCATGAGTTTGCTATCGCCCAGGGGCTGCTGCCGCCCGATGCGCCTTTTGTCAGCTTTAACTGCGCCCAGTATGCCAGCAACCCGGAGCTGTTGGCCGCCAACCTGTTTGGTTACGTCAAAGGCGCGTTTACCGGCGCGCAGAGCGATAAAGCCGGGGCGTTTGAAGCGGCAAACGGCGGCGTGCTGTTTCTCGACGAAGTCCACCGCCTGGATGCGCAGGGGCAGGAGAAGCTGTTCACCTGGCTGGACCGTAAGGAGATCTATCGGGTGGGGGAAACGGCGCAGGGGATGCCGATTTCGCTGAGGCTGGTGTTTGCCACCACCGAAGATATTCACAGCACGTTTCTGACCACCTTTATTCGTCGTATCCCGATCCTCGTTAGCCTGCCTGATTTACAGACCCGCAGCCGCCACGAAAAAGACGCGCTCACGCTGCAGTTTTTCTGGCAGGAGGCGCGCACGTTGGCTACCCGGCTGCAGCTGACGCCCCGGCTGCTACAGGTGCTGACGCACTATGTTTATCGCGGTAACGTCGGTGAGCTGAAGAATGTGGTGAAATACGCCGTGGCGTCGGCCTGGGCCAGGTGTCCGGGCAGCGAGATGCTTACCGTGACGCTGCACGATCTGCCGGAAAATATCATGGCTGCGACGCCAGCGCTCAGTGAAGCGATGGGCCAGCAGGAGCCGCTGCTTATCGAGCCGCAGACCAGCCTGGTCTGGCTGCTTCGCGCGCGCGACCCGATTCAGGGGCTGATTTACGATACTCAGTGCCGCGTTCTCGCGCTGTATGAGGCGGTGCAGAGTAAAAAAACGCTCTGGGAAGAGGCGCAAAAAAGCATGGGCGAGGAGATTGAAACCCTCTTCGATCGGCTGATTTTCGATAATCACGATGCCAATAGTTCGCATATGCTGCTGCTGATAACGCATCAGGTGCGGGAGGAGTTTTATCGCCTTGAAAAGCGCTTCAATATCCAGTTTAACGGCAACTGTATCTACGCTTTAAGCCACTACCTGATACATCGTTCCCGGCAGGGGCCTTCCACGATGAGCAACGAGAAAAGCCGCCTGCTGGAGGATTTTCTGGCGCAGAAATATCCGCTGCTGTATCGCTTTTGCGAAGAGATCCTCGCTGCGCTGGCGCTGAAGCTGGACATTGAACCCCGGCGCATTGACCTGCTGCTGCTGGTGCTGTGGTTACAGAAAAATGGCGCCATCAGCCAGCAGCAGGTGACCCGGGCAATTATCCTCGCCCACGGTTACGCCACCGCCAGCAGCATCGCCAACGTGGCGAACCGGTTGCTGAAAAGCCAGCTGTTTGAGTCATTCGATATGCCGCTCGACGTGACGCCGGAGGCTATTGCTAACCAGGTGATGGCCTATATTGAGAGCCACGCTCTGGCGTCAGGGTTGATCATTCTGGTCGATATGGGATCGCTGAACGCCATTCATCGCCATTTTAATCGTCGGCTGAGTACGCCGATGGCGATAATTAATAACGTCTCGACCGGGATGGCGATGTACGTTGGGGAGCGCATTTTGCAGGGCGTTATGCTGGAAGATATCGTCCGCGACATCGGCGATGACCTTGCGGTTGAGCACCAGCTCTATTACCCGCAAACCGATAAACCGCGGGCGATTCTTACGACCTGCGCGACCGGTCTGGGCGCGGCAGCGAATCTGTCGGCGCTGTTAAAAGCCAGCATTCCTGAAGCGCTGGGGATCGATATTGTGGCCTGTGATGTGGAAACGCTCGCCGATCCCGCGCGGCGGCAACCGATGCTCAGCCGCTATGAGGTGCTGGCGATCGTCGGTACCCTGGATCCGCAGCTTGCCGATCTGCCGTGGATCTCGCTGGATTCGCTGATTTCCGGCCAGGGCAGCCGTCCGCTGATGCGTATCTTCGGCGAGCTGACCTCCTCTGAACAAGTCAGCGAGATCAATAACCTGATCCTGAAAAATTTCTCGCTGCGCCGGGTGATCGAGTCGGTGACGATCCTCGATACCGCAAAGGTCATCAATCAGGTCGAGCAGTTTTTACTGCGCTATGAGCATCTGGCCGGCTGCGACGTGCCCAACGATCGCAAGGTGGCGCTGTATGTGCATATCAGCTGTCTGATAGAGCGCCTGATCCGCAACGCGTCGCCATCCCATTATTCCGGAAGGCAGTGTCCGCAGAGCGAGCTGGCGACGCTCCGCGAGGCTTTTAGTGTCATAGAGAGCGGGTATAGTGTCAAAATCCCCGTCGTCGAGCTCTGCTACATTCATGATATCCTGACGCGGGAAACGGAATTTATTCAGGAAGATCAAGAGTTTTAGTTCCCTCAGTCCGTTCGTCTTTGCGCTAACCAGCGCGCCACTGTTTCTGGCACGCCGGTTGCAATTAAGAAAGCAGTGGAATGCGCTTTCGAGGTAAGGATGAAACGACACTATATTTTTGCCAGCCATGGCACCTTTGCTAACGGTTTGCTGAACTCCGTGGAGCTAATCCTCGGTAAACAGCCGGATATTCATACCCTGTGCGCCTATGTAGAAGAGGAGTCCGATCTCACGCAGCAGGTGGAGGCGCTACTGGCGCGTTTCCCGGCACAGGATGAGCTGATAGTGATTACGGATATTTTCGCCGGTAGTGTGAATAACGAGTTTGTGCGTTTTTTATCACGCCCACACTTCCATTTATTATCAGGTTTAAATCTGCCGTTAATTATTGACTTGCTGATTTCCGCAGCGGAAGAGAATACTGAAAAATTAATTACTGAAGCATTAACCAGCGCCAAAGAGAGCATTCAGTACTGCAATCAAACGATTGCCAGTGCGATGACTATGGATAAAGACTTCTGAAATGAGGAAGCATGATGATTACGTTATTAAGGGTAGACCATCGATTACTTCACGGCCAGGTGGCCTTTTCCTGGACCCAATATGTCGGCGCCGATTGCATTTTGATCGCCAACGACAGTGTCCCTGAAGATGAACTGCGGAAAACCACCATTAAGCTTGCCAAACCGCCCTCGGTAAAACTGGTGATTAAAAATATCAATGATGCTATTGAGGCGATAAAAAGTGGGGTGACCGATAAATATAATTTATTTATTGTCGTGGAATCGGTCAATGACGCCTGGCGTATTGCCAGCGCTATCGGGGAAATAAAAAGCATAAATCTCGGTGGAATTAAGGCTAAAGAGGGCAGTAAAAATATCTCTAAGGCGATTAATTTACTGCCGACAGAAATAGAGCAGCTACAACAACTGGTGGGGAAGGGCGTCGAGGTGGAGATTCGCCAGGTCCCGAACGATCGCAAACAGCTTTTTACGGAATGCGTGTAATTCCGGAGGACAGATTATGGTAGAGGCTCTCTTACTGGGTCTGGTGGCGTTTATCGCGCAATCGGAATATGCCTTAGGGACGTCGCTGATTTCCCGGCCTATCGTCACCGGGCTGCTGACCGGACTGGTGCTGGGGGATGTACAGACCGGCGTCATTATGGGCGCGACGCTGGAGCTGGCGTTTATCGGCTCTTTCTCCGTTGGTGCCTCGATCCCGCCCGACGTGGTGACGGGCGGTATTCTCGGCGTGGCGTTCGCCATCACCTCCGGCGCGGGCACGGAAACGGCGCTGTTGCTCGGCCTACCTATCGCCACCCTGACCCTGATCCTGAAAAACGTTTATCTGGGGATGTTTATCCCGATGCTCAGCCAGAAGGCGGACGGGTATGCGGAACGGGCGGATACGCGGGGCATTGAGCGGATGCATCTGATTGCCGGCTTCGGGCTGTCGCTGATGCTGGCCACGGTGGTGACCGTTTCATTCCTGGTGGGCAGCAACGCGGTGAAATCCCTGCTCGATACCATCCCGGAATTTATCAAACACGGGCTCAGCGTCGCCACCGGCATGATCCCGGCGCTCGGCTTCGCGATGCTTGCCAGGTTGCTGATTAACAAGAAAGTTGCGCCGTACTTTTTCCTCGGCTTTGTGCTAATGGCTTATTTGAAAATCCCGGTGACCGGCATCGCCATTCTCGGCGCCATCGTGGCGGTGGTCATGGTTAACGTCACCGCGTTGAATTCACCTCGTACGACGACAGAACAAGGAGTCAGCGATGACGACGAAGACGATTTCTGAAGAGACCCTGCAACCGCAGGAGCAGGAAGAAACCCGGATTACGCCACGAGATTTACGCCGGGTGTTCTGGCGCTCCTTCCAGATGGAGTTCTCGTGGAACTATGAGCGGCAGATGAATCTCGCCTTTGTTTACGCACTGATTCCGGTGCTGAAAAAGCTCTATCCGCGCAAAGAGGAGCTAGCCAGGGCGCTGAAACGTCATCTGGTGTTTTTCAATACCACGCCGCATATCGTCACCCTGCTGCTGGGGATCACCACGGCGATGGAGGAGAAAAACAGCCAGCAGAAAAACATGGATGCCACTGCGATTGATAACGTCAAAGCCTCGCTGATGGGGCCGCTGGCCGGGCTGGGGGACTCTTTCTTCTGGGGGACGCTGCGCCTGATCGCCACCGGGATCGGCACCAGCCTGGCGCTGAAGGGCAACATCCTCGGGCCGATCCTGTTTCTGCTGGTGTTTAACGTGCCGCACATTCTGGTGCGCTGGTGCTTTACCCGCTGGGGCTACGTGCTGGGAACCGGGGTCCTGCAGCGGATCCAGAAGAGCGGAATGATGGAGAGCCTGACCTACGGAGCGTCGATTATCGGCCTGATGGTGGTCGGGGCGATGACCGCCTCAATGATCGATATCACCATCCCTCTCTCCTTTGGTGCCGGAGAAGCCAAAACTCAGGTGCAGGACATTATCAATGACATTCTGCCCTGCATGCTGCCGCTGGTGAGTTTTGGCATCGTCTACTGGCTGCTGGGACGGAAAGTTAAACCGCTCTCAATTATTGGCGGCATGGCGCTGGTAGGCATTCTGGGTTCGTGGATCGGATTGTTTTAACGGGAGTGAGCTATGCGACCAACAATGATGACCTATATCAGTGAAGAGCCGGCCTGCCTGGCGCAGATCCTGCGTGGCTACCGGCAAAAGCTGGCGGCGATTGAGACCTTTGCCCGCCAGCACCCGGTACGCCGAATTTTGCTGCTGGCGACCGGATCGTCGCTGAATGCCGCGCTGTGCGCGCGCTATTTCTTTGAACAACGCTTCGGCGTGCTGGTTGACATTAAAGAGCCGTACAACTTTACCCATTACGAAGCGATCGACCCGCATACCGATCTGGTGGTGGCGATTTCACAGAGCGGGAAAAGCGCGTCAACGCTGGAGGCGATGCGTAAGGTACAGGCCTCAGGATTGCCGGTATTTGCCCTGACCTCCGACCCGCAAAGCCCGATAGCCCGCGCTTGCGATGGCGTTCTGGATATCAATACCGGGATCGAGAGCGTAGGGTTTGTGACCCGCGGTTTTAGCGCGACGGTGCTGAATCTGTTGCTGATAGCGCTGATCATTGCTCGTCAGCAGGGGAAAGGCAGCGAGGTGGAGGAGCAGCACTATCTCGCTGAATTCCAGCGGCTGCTTGCGGCGATCCCGGATGTTATCGCCCGCACCTCGCGCTTTATCGACCGGTATAGCGAAACGCTGCGGAGCGGGGAGCGCTTTGTCGCCACCGGCTACGGTGCGCTGGTTGGCGTGGCGAAGGAATTTGAAACCAAATTTACTGAAACGGTGCGCGTGCCTTCCAGCGGCTTTGAGCTGGAAGCCTATATGCACGGTCCCTATCTGGAAGCCAACGCCCGCCATGTGATGCTGTTTATTGAAGATGCGCCGGATGCGCGAACCCGGGCGCTGCGGGACTATATGGCGCCGTCCATTGCCCGGGCTTTTACGCTAACGCTGAGCGATGACGAGGATGCGCAGACGCTGGCGCTAAACTGTCCGTGCGAGCATCACCTGGCGCCGCTGTTGCTGATTGTTCCCGTCCAGATGCTGGCCTGGCATACCGCCGGACTGAAAGGCATCGATCTGGCTAAACGTATTTTTGACGATTTTGACCACGTATTAAAAAGTAAAATCTGAATATTCAGGAGAAAACTATGTTGGGTTTTAATCAGGACGAGTACCTGACCAGTGCTCGCGAGATCATCGCTGCGCGTAAACAGGCTGAAACCGTGGCCGATGATATTTATGACAGCGGCTGCAGCGCATTATTTTTTGCCTCGGTAGGCGGTTCTCTGGCACCGATGATGGCCATTAATGAGTTTGCCAAAGAATTAACCAGTGTGCCGGTATATCTTGAGCAGGCGGCCGAATTAATTCATCGCGGACATAAAAAATTAAATAAAGATGCAGTTGTCGTTACGTTATCTAAATCCGGTGATACCAAAGAGTCGGTGGCTATTGCCGAGTGGTGCAAGGCGCAGGGGATCCGCGTGGTGGCTATTACCCGTCATGCCGACTCGCCATTGGCCGCCGCCGCCAGCTGGCATATTCCGATGTGCCACAAGAACGGTGTGGAATATGAATATATGCTGCTGTACTGGTTATTCTTCCGCGTTATTTATCGTCACGGCGAGTTTGAAAATTATGCGCGATTTGCCAGCCAGCTCGAATTACTGCCGGAAAATCTCCTGCAGGCCAAGCGCCAGTTCGATCTCCAGGCGGATAGCATTGCCGCACAATACCATGACTGCGACTATATGATGTGGATTGGCGGCGCGGAAATGTGGGGCGAGGTTTACCTGTTCTCAATGTGTATTCTCGAAGAGATGCAGTGGAAGCGGACGAAATCCGTGAGCTCGGCTGAATTTTTCCACGGCACCCTGGAGCTGCTGGAAAAAGAGGTCCCGCTGTTTCTGGTGAAAGGAGAGGGGAAATGCCGGGCGCTGGACGAGCGCGTCGAACGCTTTGCCGAAAAGATAACTGACCATCTGGTGGTGATCGACCCGCGCGACTATCCGCTGAACGGCATTGATGACGCGTTCCGCTGGATTATGGCGCCGTGCGTGGTGTCCACCCTGCTGGTGGATCGGCTGGCGGCCCACTTTGAACACCATACCGGCCACGACCTCAATATCCGCCGTTACTACCGTCAGTTTGATTACTAAGCTGTGTTGATGGCGGCCAGCCGGGCTGGCCGCCATGCTATTCTCCGAGGCGCTTCCCAGAAAATTATCGTCAAATCCATTCGGGTAAAAACCGGTGGTAGAGTCCGGCTTTCCTTCTCTTTCAGGCAAGCGGATGGCCATGAAAAAACGGATGACCTCGACGCCGCACGATGCGGTCTTTAAACGATTTCTTCGCCACCCGGAGACGGCGAAGACGCTGTATGGCTGTCCGTTTACGTTGATCGACGTTACGGTGATGCCAGATGATGACCTCGTGCAGCATCGGCGGGTCGCCCTGCTGGAGCTGATGCAAAAACATATTCGCCAGCGCGATCTCAGCGGCATAACGGAGTCGTTGGCGGCCGTTGTGATGCTGGGATACACTCACCGTCGGCAGTTGAGAATGCTGTTTCACTATATGCTGCAGTACGGTAATACGGCCGAGCCGGGCGTGTTTCTCCGCCGGCTGGCCCGCCGTCTGCCACAGTATGAGGAGACACTGATGTCTATCGCGCAAAAGCTTAAGCAGGAAGGTCGGCAAGAAGGTCGACTAGAAGGCCGGGAAGAAGGGCACCAGGAGGGCTTGCAGGAAGGAAGCCGGCGCGAGGCGCTGCGCATTGCCGGCAGTATGTTACAAAATGGCCTCGACAAAGAGATGGTACAGAAAATCACTGGACTGTCGGCTGATGAACTACAGCCGCTGTAGGGTTAACGCCCTGCCACGGCAACCGTTGCCCGGCGCGGAAACCCGCCGGGCAGGATGGTTTTAGCCTTCGCTTTTCACCACTTTGATCTCCACCATGCCGATCCCCAGCTGACGTGGGGAGTGACCGAGGATATTGCCCTCGTTGGTAGACTGCGGGTCCGGCGGAGTGATGGTCAGGGTGTTGCTGCGCGACGGGTTGTCGAAATGCAGCGTCGTAGTGGTCACATCATTGGCCAGCGTAAGCACTTGCTCACTTTCACCTACCCGCACCGGGATCGGCTTATTGGCGTTTGGGCCGTAAGCTTTGGCGGTGATCACCAGATCAAATTTTTCCGGTAGCGGCTCTTTATATTCAATCTTCACGTCGCTGCCCAGCTGGGCATTGGACCACCGACCCCAGGACTCGGGACGCGAAATGCCGCTGAACTGCTTGACCTCTTCCGGGGCGCCGGCGACGTTAAACACGAAGCTGTCGGCCTTGTAGCGAATATCGTTGTCGACGACTTTTAGCGTATCGATGTTCCCCTTATAGCGCTCCATATCGATAAGGGTATCCCTGAAAGCGGTTTTGCCTTGCCACTGCGGCTTATCGACGTGCTGAACCTTTTGCTCACCGCCCAGCTGCCCCTGCGAGACGCACCAGTCGGTAGAGAGCGCGAGTTCAGGCGCCCACAGCTGCCCCATTTTATAGCAGCGATCGACCCAGACGAAATTATCCCGCGGCGCGAAATCGGCCAGCTGGAAGCGCAGCGGCGCAGAGTATTCGCTCTCCGGCAGCGGTTCAACGCGCTGGTTTGATACCCTGAGCAGTAGCGGCAGACGGAAATGGCTGCCGGAGAAGGCGATCATGTTCTTCTGCGAATCGATGGTGAAGTTTTTCATCTCTTTCGGGAAGTTCCACAGGCGGATCACGTCCGGTTTCCAGGCCAGGACCTTCTCTTTCATATTCATGAAAATACCGGAGAGCGACTGGCCGGAGAGGCTGCTGCGCCCGAGGCCGATATAGTTATCGCCGCCGAGAATATCGAGCACCGTCGCGCCGTTATCCATGGTGTTGCGTTTCACCGCCAGGGTCTCCTGCTGCGGTTTATCGCCGCGCAGGACGAAGAACAGATTGCTGCGATCGTGCTTGTTGAGGTAATCCCAGGCGCTGTTTTTCATGGCCAGGTGATCGGAAGAGACCACGATGACCGTGTTTTTGAAATAGGGTGAGGCTTTAATCTTCTCTATCAGCGCGGCGATATGTTCCTGGCTGCAGCTAACGGCGCTGAAGGAGAGGTTTTTCTTACCGTCCACGTCATAGCGTTTACGCTCGCAGGTGCGCGAGATAAAGCCGTCGGGGTGGTGGGTATCCACCGTCAGGGCGAACAGCGAGAAGCGTTTACCGGAGCGTGACAGCTCTTCGAATTTTTTCCACGTCTCATCGAGCACGGTGTCGTCATAGAAGCCCCAGTCGTTGCGATAGGCGGGATCCGCTACCGTAGTTTTGAGCTCTTCCGCCCCGTACAGGTGATCGAAGCCGTGGGATTTGAGAAACACGTCTTTGCCGGCAAAGCGCAGGTTGGCTCCCTGCACAAAATAGTTTTCATAGCCGGAGTTTTTCAGGATATCGCCAAGGCAGATATTCTGGGGAAAGAAGCTGGAGACCGAGGCCGAGGCGTTGCCTTCAAACGGCGCGAACAGCGGAATGCCGCACTGCGAGGCGACCATACCGGCGATGGTGTAATCCGTCCCCGGGAGCTGCATGGTATTGCTGAAATCGAGGCCCTGATCTTTTATTTTGCCGAGCTCAGGGGTGAGGTTAGGAAAGGCGTCGTTATCAAAATAGGTACGCTCGAGGCTTTCGCCATAGATATAGACCAGGTTCAGCTGTGGATTGTCGATACGCTTCGACGGCTCTTTGTAGTATGCGGCAAAGTCCGGGTCACCTTCCCGTGACTGCGATTTCACCAGCTCGCTGATCTGATGGAAGGCCGGGCTGGCATCCACGGAGGCCAGCGCCAGCAGCAGCGCCGCCAGGCTGTAACCGACGTGATGAGGATGATGCCGACGGCGGCGCAGCACCCAGCCCAGCGCGCCAAAGACGGCAACCAGCGCGACGCCCACCCCGACGCCCGGCAGAATGTATTTGCCGATCCCGGCGCCAGTCAGGCTGTTGGTCAGGGTATAGAGCACCGCGTCGTTGATGCCGTCGCCGGTAAAGTAGTCGCTGGCGTAGAGGGTGATGTTCAGCACCACGAACAGACCTAACACCGTGAGCGTGGCGGCAAACCACCAGGTGTTACGACCCGCTTTCCAGGCATACAGCACCACCGAAGCTAAAAATAAGGCGATGGATAACAACTCTGACACAGCTCATCCTCATTAGCGCCAGTTGTCGGCTGGCAGAATAGATTACTTTTCACGCCACACTGTAATTGCAGCGCCATCTTGCTGCAATTCTAGCGTCATGAAACTGTGCAGTTATTCAGAATTGGTTTAGATGTTGCCTTTTTTGATCGGTGTCGCATCGGGTGTGGCGGGGAAGCGGAGAGGGAAAAAGGGTAAAAAAACCGTTTCAGGCCGCGCTGCCGTCGCGAAGGCAACAAACGCGGCATGAGCAGTACATATCAGGAGAGGAAGTTAACGCCCTGTTTTAAGACCAGATCGCAGGCTTTGGTTTTCACCTGTTTCGCCAGCGAGCTGTTGCCAAGCGTATTCAGGTCCAGCTGCTGGCCGTTATTACTGTTGAGCAAGCCCTGCAGGCCATCGAGATAGTTGGTGTCTTGTTTCTGTTTTTCCGGCGTGCTGAGTCCCAGTTTATCCAGCACCTGGTTTTTGACGTTATCGGCGCTGGTCACGGAGGCCAGTTTCTGTTGCGCGCAATATGACAGGATCCCGGCCGCATTATTCATGCTGCTGGCGGTCAGAGACTGGCTGCTGCCGCTGAGCAGGCTGGTTAGCGAGGAGACGGACATGCCGCCGCTGCCAGCCTGGGTGCTGCTGCCGCTAAGCTGGCTGGCGGCGCTGTTAAGAGAATCCTGCCAGGAGGCAGCGTGAGCGCCGGCGAGGGTAAATGCACTGGCGGCAAGAGCGGCAAGTAAGCCATTTTTAAACGATTTCATAGACGGACTCATAAGCGTGACTGAATAATCGCTTTAGTATAACGCCGTCATCGTCCGGAAATCTCTTAATACTCCTTGCCAGTGACGCGGTGCCGGTAACTTTCCCAGTTGAAGATAACCCACAGGCTGTTCCCCAGCCGCATACGGTCCATTACCCGCTCGCCGAGCAGCTTGTTCATCTCTTCCATATTACTGTTGGTGAGCATCCCGGTAGGCCGTTTGGATGAAGAACGACGGTCAACTATCTGATTGATAATGACCTTCTCATAGCGAGACTCCGTCTGCATACCAATTTCATCAATCACTAACAGGTCGACTTTGCTGAGGTCGCTCAGTAACTGCTCTTCGCTCGTTTCCCGGTTGCCAAAGGTATCTTTCATCGCCGACATAATATCGGCCACGGTGATGATTAAGACCGACTTCCCGCGCAGCAGCAGCTCGTTGCAGATGGCTGCCGCCAGGTGATTTTTGCCGGTCCCCGGTTTACCGGAGAAGATAAAGCTGGCGATATTGCCATCGAACTCTTCCACATACTGACGTGCGCGGGCGAGGGCGTTCATCTGTCCTTCGCACTCGACGCGGTAGTTATCAAAGGAACAGTTCTGATGCAGCGGGCGGATCCCTGAGCGGTTGAAGGTGCGCTGCATTTTCATCGCGCGATTCTCCCGCTCCAGCGCTTCGGAACGCAGCCGGCCTTGCTCTTTTTGCCAGGCCAGCAGTTCTTCGCCGGTTTTAAACGCCGGTTCGATATGGGCCGGCATCATTTTCTGCAGACGCTTCATCAGGTCGCCCACGTTTTTCATGCTCATCCTCGGAAACCTCGCGGAATATGACTGTCGGGTTCGCTCACGCTGTTCACATCGCGCTTCGGCTGTCCGCCGTTGCTGGCGCGGCTGATTTGCACGCTACGCGCCAGCTTCTGCTGCCACTGCACGTGGTGAAACACTTTACCTTCCGCCTGCCAGTAAGCGACGAAGGCAGCCAGCTCTTCCGGCGTGACTGGCTGGCTCAGGGCAATGCCCCATAGCGCGGCCAGGCGCTGAAAATCGGCGTCAGGCTGCCAGTCGGCGTACATGGCAAATTTGCCCATTGGCACCGCAACTGGCGCCGCGGATGGCTCCTCGAAAAACTGCGGGTCAAGGGCGATGTCGCTGCCGGGGCGCGCCAGTCTGGCTTCCAGCTCCAGCAACTGCGCCAGCCGCGCTGGCGTCAGCGCATAGAATGCCGGCGCGTTATTGGCAAAAACGGCAACGGTGCCGTCAGTTGATTTCGCCAGCAGCGCCGCGTGCTGCTGGAGGAACTCTTCCAGGCCGCTAAAATGGGAGGTTAAAATTCGCGAAGACATAACTCTATCTCAACTCTGAACTGCAAAGAGTGGGGTGATCTGCACATAGTAGCACAGAGCCCGTCGCGGAAGGAGCGTCGCGGCTGTACCGCGACGCCGGGGGTCAGACGCGAGGGCGCTTACGATACAGCCACAGACCGGGTATCGACAGGCCAATAGAAAGGGCGCCCACAATAGACGATGCCTTTAAAAAATTGCTCAGCAGCAAAATCATCATCTCTTCAGAATAGCCAAAATGGCTGATCTTTACCGCGGAGATCATCGCGGTGTAGGCCGAGATGCCGGGAAACATCGGGATCACGGCGGCGACGGTAAAAATCTTCGGATGCGCCAGATACCAGCGTGACCACTGAATGCCGATGCTGCCCACCAGCAGCGCGGCGAGAAAGGTGGCCCATTCAATGTTAAAACCGGCGCTCATCATGACCATTCGCGAGCCGTGACCGATCGCCCCCAGCAGCGCGCACCAGCGCAAGGCGCGCTGGGGGACATTAAAGACCATGGCAAAACCAACGGCGGGGATTGCCGCCAGCAGCATGTCTTCCGCCAGTGCGAAAATAAACGAGATTATGCCCATCCGCGCAGCCCCCATACGGTCATCGCCATCACCACGCCAATGCAGGTGGCAAGGGTTAACAGGCTGGCGATCGCCCAGCGGGCGAGCCCCGTATTAATATGCCCTTTAAACATATCGGCGACGGCGTTGATCAAAGGAAAACCCGGAACCAGCAGCAGGACGCTGGCGGCCATGGCAATGGTCGGCGTACTGGCAAAGGCCGGGAGGCGCAGCAGCAGCCCGGAGATGGTGGTGGCGACAAAGGCGGTGATGCAGAAGTTGATCTGCGGATGCATGGACCGGTGGGTCAGCACCTGGCGAATGTACATGGCTACCGTACTGGCGCAGAAGCTGACCAGCGCACCGTCCCAGCCGCCGTTATTCAGTTTGCAGAAACAGGCGCAGGAGAGCCCCACCATGATGACCAGCAGCCAGCGCGGATAACGCAAGGGAACGATCTGCGAAAAGCGCTTCTCGACATCGCGATAGTCGAGCAGCTTATGTTCGGCGAGGATCACAATGTGCTGCACTTCCGTTACCACATGCATATTGATGCCGCGGTCGACATTTTTACGCGTTGAGGTGAGACATTCGCCATCTTTAATGGTGGTCAGCACGATGGCATTAGACGAGATGGCGCTTTCGACGCTGTCCATTCCCAGCGCCCGTCCGAGGCGGGTGGATAGCTCTTCCACCAGCGCACTTTCGGCGCCGTGCTGTAACAAAAAAAGACCACACTGGATGCACAATCGTGTGATTGCCCGCTGCTGTGACCGATCAACCTGCATAATTCCTCTGCTGTCCGCGACGTCTGGTTATCTGTCGATACTTTAACCTGAAGCGCCGTAGCGGCTGAGGGGGGCGGGATCAAATAATATGCAAAAATGTCCCGGCTGGCGGGGCGGCAGAATTTGAAGCATCCCACACTTTTGCCAGTTTGGTGAAAAGTGCAATTTTTGCCGCCATTCATCCCTTCTTTTTCCCGTCTGACTTATCAAAAATGCAGGAAAGCACTTTTATTAAACAAAAAATATACAAATAATTAACCCTGCAAGAGTGAGACAACCCTATGAAAACACAGGTCGCGATTATTGGCGCAGGTCCCTCCGGGCTGCTGCTGGGGCAGTTGTTGCACAACGCCGGGATCCATACCGTGATCCTCGAGCGTCAAACGCCACAGTATGTGCTGGGGCGCATCCGCGCGGGAATTCTGGAAAGCGGCACCGTCGATCTGCTACGCGAAGCGGGCGTGGCGCAGCGGATGGATGCCGAAGGCCTGGTGCATCATGGGGTGGAGTTTCTGTTTGATGGCCAGCGGGTACCCGTCGCACTGAGCGAGCTGACTGACGGCAAGAGTGTGATGGTTTATGGCCAGACGGAAGTGACCCGCGATCTGATGGCGGCCCGGGCCGCCAGCGGCGCGCCGATCGTCTATGGCGTGAGCGAGGTGGCTATTCATGACGCGAAAAGCGACCGACCGACGGTCACCTACCTCAGCGAAGGTGAAACCTGCCGCCTGGAGTGCGACTTTATCGCCGGTTGCGACGGTTTTCACGGGGTGTCACGGCAAAGCATTCCCGCTGACATTCTCAAAACCTACGAGAGCGTGTGGCCGTTTGGTTGGTTAGGCCTGCTGGCGGATACGCCGCCGGTCAATCCGGAGCTGATTTATGCACACCATCAGCGGGGGTTTGTATTGTGTAGTCAGCGCTCACTTACGCGCAGCCGCTATTATCTACAGGTTCCGCTGAGCGATAAGGTTGAAGCCTGGTCGGACGAACGTTTCTGGCAGGAGCTGAAAAGCCGCTTGCCGGAGGACCTGGCATCCAGGTTAGTGACTGGTCACTCACTTGAGAAGAGCATTGCCCCGCTGCGCAGTTTCGTGGTGGAGCCGATGCAGTATGGGCGGCTGTTTCTGGTGGGAGATGCGGCGCATATCGTTCCGCCAACCGGCGCCAAAGGGTTAAACCTGGCGGCATCGGATGTTAACTACCTGTGGCGGATCCTGCGTGAATACTATCATCGTGGCCGCAGCGATCTGCTGGCGACCTACTCGCAACTGGCGCTGGATCGGGTGTGGAAAGGGGAACGCTTTAGCTGGTTTATGACCCGCCTGCTGCATGATTTCCCGGACCAGAATGCGTTCGACGCCAAAATGCAGGCCGCCGACCGCCGCTACTACCTTGGCTCCCGCGCCGGGCTGACCACCATCGCGGAAAACTACGTGGGCTTGCCCATGGAACGCGTTACCTGACTAAAGAGGAGTGATTATGCCGCCCATACAAGCCGTCCCCGTATTTAAGCTGTATGGCGAAGAGCGCGGCTGGCCAACGCCGGACCTGCTGCACTGCGAGTCGATTTTGCAGCGTAGCAGTCTGTACGAGTGGCATATTCGCGTTCATCAGCATGCGGAAATGGTCCAGCTCCTCTACCTGCATCAGGGCCGGGCGGAGATCGAAATTGAAGGCGCCACCGCGGTGATGACGGCGTCCTGCATCCAGGTGGTTCCCGCCCTTTGTATTCATGGGTTTCATTTTTCACCCGGGACACAAGGGTATGTGCTCTCCCTGGCGCTGCCGCTGCTGAGCCGGTTTGAAAACCAGTTCGGCCGGCCGCTGGATGTGCTTAGCGTACCGCAGTGCGTGCCGGTAGGCCGTTCCCGGGGGCATATGCATACGCTATTTTCGGCGCTTCGCGAGGAATATTGCGAAGAGCATGATGCCCGGGAGATGATGTTGTACTCGTTGCTGGGGACGCTGCTGGTCTGGCTGAACCGGCAGTGCCGCCCCGCACCGCCCACGGAAGATAAAGCGGAGCGGAAGCGCAGTATGATGCGCCACTTTTCCCGACTTATTGAGAGCCACTATCGGCAGCATCTCCCGCTGGCGGAGTATGCGAAGCTAATTGGGTTGTCGGTCACGCACTTAAATTATTTATGCCGCGAGTTCTATGGCTGTAGCGCGCTGGGGGTATTGCATCAACGCCTGATGCTGGAAGCGCGACGCAATCTGCAGTACACCCGCATGACGGTAACACAACTCTCTGATTACTTAGGGTTTAGTGATGCTGCCTATTTTTCTCGCTTTTTCCGCCGCTATAGCGGGATGTCTCCTAAAGCATTTAGAGAAACAATCAAAGATAATGCTTTATAACTCACGTGCCTGAAATTATTTTTGCTAAATAATAGTTTTATCTTTTCTAATTTATTAGCGCAGGAGCGTCTGTGCTAATATTAATCGCAAGTATACACAGCAATAATATTTACACGGTATGACCACGGTTCGGTCGTTACGTATACCGTGTACGCAGGCCATGAATATACTTTTTATATTCATTCAGAGAATGATAAGGCGATGATGTTAAGCGCCGATTGTTTGCCGGCAGGCGAAGGAACTTCGACAGGAAGCGGAGGTGTTATGTTACCAGGACAAGGTAAGTTTGGTGTTGTTATTAGTAAAATTCCCGTCATGCAGTCAGGGTTAAAGGTTATCTTTAATGAAAATCTCCCTGATTACGAACTCAGTTTTTGTCGTTCTCATGATGAGCTCACCCTTTTGCAACTGCGGCGGGCAGTGCTGGTCGTCGCGGATATCTCCGGCGAGATTGCGCATCCCCGTGCCGTCTGCGAGCGGTATTACTCTCTGATGACGCAGTATCGTGATATTCACTGGGTTTTTATGGTCAGTGACAGCCTCTATCCATTGGCCGTTGAGCTTTTAATTCGCCCTGAAAGTTCGCTGATCTCGGAGAGTGAGCCGGTTAACCGGTTGATTGAGGTGATTTGCGCCGGCAGTCGTGCCGCTGAGCAAATTAGCCGGACGTTGTTCACCGGAGACGAGGATAGCGATTTCGCAAGCTACCACTCTGCGGCGATGCTGACCCTTTCGGAACGCAAGGTTTTGCGTCTTCTGGCAAAGGGATGGGGAATCAATCAGATCGCTGCGCTGTTGAAAAAGAGCAATAAAACCATCAGTGCGCAGAAAAATAGCGCAATGCGACGCTTATCACTGCGAAGCAATGCTGAAATGTATGCCTGGATCAACAGCGTGCAGGGAATGCAAGAGCTGAATATCAATTCAGCTTACGGGGAGCAAATGGAATGGAAAAAAATAGCACAACCCGCCATGTCGCCATCGTAGAAAAATGTGTGATGACGGAAATGGCCTGGCGCTATATCTTTAGTCGTGAAGATAATAGCCGATATCATATTCATCTGTTTAAAAATGTCAGTATGCTCAGGGCGGCGGAAACATCGTTTTCCTGGTCGGCCATTATCTTTTCTCTTTCGGGAAGCCGTTCTTCACGAGCTGAGAGTCTGCTTTTTGTTCATGAAATGGCGCGGTGTCGGCCGGAAGTCCAGGCAATTATTCTGGCTAATAATGAAAGTGAAATGCATCTGATCGGCCATCTTATGCCGGCTTGTCTGCATGGCATACTGAATAAATCCGCGCCGCGACGCGGGTTACAGGAGCGTTTGTTACAGTTGCTGGATAATCATCACCTCAGCGGCAGCGAACAATTTTGCGACAGAGAGGCGTGCAACGATCCGCTAAGTCCAACGGAGCACGCCATCCTTCGGTATATGTCGTGGGGATATTCGCTTTCTGATATTGCGATACAGCTGAACCGGAACATTAAAACTATCCGCGCGCATAAATTTAACGCCATGACCAAGCTCGGGGTTCGCTCAGACATCGGTTTATTAAACGCGGCGGATATCTTGCTGCATTTACCGATGAGCGGCGCGAACAACGCCGTTAAACAGGTGGCGTAACGCGGCTATAAACACACGTCTACCCATGTCGCATCGGTGAGCTGCGCCAATCGTTCTGGTTCAATACGAACGGCGCTGTGAATGGCTCCCGCTGCGGGTAGCACCTCCTGATAGTGCCTGAGCGAGACGTCGCAATAGACGGCCAGCGGATTTTCCAGACCAAAAGGGCACACGCCGCCTACCGGATGACCGGTCCAGGTCACCACCTCATCGCTGCTTAACATTCTGGCTTTCGCACCAAAGGTCTCTTTCAGCTTTTTGTTATCCAGCCGCGCATCGCCCCTGGCGACGATCAGAACAATCTTATCCTTGATCTTGAGCGACAGCGTTTTGGCGATTTGTCCAGGCTCAACGTTGTGTGCGGCAGCGGCGAGCGCGACGGTGGCGGTACTCTGGTTTAACTCAATAATTTCGATATCGGGGGCGTGTTCGGCAAAAAACTGCCGTACAGACTGCAGACTCATTGGATTCTCCTGATTTAAGCCTGGTTAAATCTGTCACAAGCCTGGCGGAGTGTAAATAACAGCGCGGACAATCCAGATTCCTTCTATTTTGTCGATCTCCTTCACATTCACCGTAACCGGTTACTGTAACCGGTTGCGGTTGTGCGCGTAGAGATGAATACTGGAACAGTCACTTCTCACTTTATTTATAACATAAGAGCCGTGTATGAATCGTTGCGTCATGAGCAGTATAGCCGGTAATCCATCAGCGGCCTGCTGCATCAAAAAGCGGTCATCGTAACGGCAGGGTAATCGTTGTTGGGCCAGTATCAATAGCCTGTCAGGAGGGCTACTATGTCTGCTAACCATGCTGCGTTTAATTTGATATTTCGCTTTGTAGAAAATTACATAAGCCCCATAGCAGGGCGGATCTCATCGCAGCGCCACGTCATGGCTATCCGTGACGGTTTTATCTCAGCGATGCCATTTATGATCGTCGGATCGTTCCTGCTGGTGTTTGCTTATCCACCTTTCTCACCGGATACCACCTGGGGTTTTGCCCGCGCCTGGCTGGATCTGGCAAAAGAGTTTGAGGGGCGTATTCTGACCCCCTTTGATATGACGATGGGGATCATGTCGATCTACATCTGCGCGGCGATCTCCTATAACCTCGGTAAGCACTACGAGAAATCCAATCAGCTCGATCCCTTCATGTGCGCAATGCTGTCGATCATGGCCTTTTTGCTGATTGCCGCGCCGAAGACCAATGGCACGCTGCCGGTGGATAGCCTCGGGGGGACCGGGATCTTTACCGCAATTCTGGTGGCGATCTATTGCGTGGAAATGATGCGTTTTTTGAAAGCGCACAACATTGGGATCCGCTTGCCGGACCAGGTTCCGCCGATGATCAAAAACTCCTTTGATCTGTTGATCCCGGTGCTGGTGGTCGTGCTGACGCTGTATCCGCTGAGTCTGTTTATCCAGCACCATTTTGACATGCTGATCCCGCAGGCCATTATGGCCATCTTCAAACCGCTGGTTTCGGCAGCCGACTCTCTGCCGGCAATTCTGCTGGCGGTGCTTATTGGCCACCTGTTGTGGTTCGCCGGGATCCACGGTGCCGCGATTGTGTCCGGGATGCTGCAGATGTTCTGGCTGACCAACCTCGGTATGAACCAGCAGGCGCTGGCCCAGGGGGCGCCTCTGCCGCATATCTTCATGGAGGCGTTCTGGACATTCTTCATAGTGGTTGGTGGTTCCGGGGCGACCATGGGGCTGGTGTTCTGTTATCTGCGTAGCCGCTCAGCGCATTTGCGCTCCATTGGCCGTCTGAGCGTGGTGCCAAGCCTGTTTAACATTAACGAGCCGGTTATCTTTGGGACGCCTATCGTCATGAATCCGGTGTTCTTTATTCCGTTCCTGCTGGCGCCAATGGTGAACGCGGTGCTGGCCTGGGCAGCAATGAAGCTGGATCTGATTGGCCGCGTTATCTCGGTGGTACCGTGGACGGCGCCAGCACCGATTGGCGGCGCCTGGGCGCTGGGCTGGGATTTTCGGGCGGCGGTTCTGGTGATCGTTCTGGCCTGCGTGTCGGCGATTATCTACTTCCCGTTCTTTAAGGTGTATGAGAAACAGCTGCTTGCTCAGGAAGCGGAAGAGGCCGAGCGAGCAGAGCAGGAGAGTCAACAGACCGCATAAATAGCAACGGGCGGCAAGGGCCGCCCGTTAATTTTGAGGTAGGGGGCGTTATTTCAGCGTGCAGTCGCCGCACTGTTGGACATCCGGCAGGCGATAGCGCTGGCAGCAGGTGCGTCGGACTAACAGCCCTTCACGCAGCACCACCGTTCGCCACAGCGGGTTATCCTGACCATCGGCGAGCTGTTTTTCAAAGAAGCAGTGCTGACGCAGAGCGGCGACCTGCTCATCGCCCAGCAGTGTGCGCATTTCACCTAAATACCAGTTGATCAGATAGCCGGTATTACTCCAGATAAGTTTGCCATTGATCTCGCCCGTCGCTTCCAGCGCCTCAACAACCGGCTGCAGGGTACGAATCACCAGGGCATCTATCCGCGCCTGCGGTGGAAGCGCTGCTATCCTGGCATCGTTATGCACATCAATCCAGAAGCAGGCAGCCCGACCGCTCTCGTGAAATTCGACATGGAAATGTTCTGGCGCCAGGCTGAGTCCCTGCGGTTCATTAAGCAGCGCCAGCATCAGCGGCGGCACCAGCAGGCCGATATACCACTGGGCCCAGAGCGAGAGCAGGGGCTTCTGTTCACGCGGCTGCGTGGGCTGATGACGATAGATATGATCGGACCAGGTGGCCAGCAGGGTGCGTAACGCGATGGGTTGCGACCACTCGGCGAGCGTTAACGCATGCGGCGGGGCAGGCTCATCAAGACGCAGGAAATCCAGCAGATGAGGGCGCAGGGCAGTGATTTTTGCCCGAAGACTCTCCGCCAGCGCGCGTTCAGCCGTCGGGAAGGGAGCCCGCCAGATGAGTTCGTCGCTAAGAGAAAGGGAGCGCCAGGCCATTTGATTTCCAGATACAAATCTAAATGATAATGATTCCTGATATTAGTTGTTTGCAGGCGGCATGGCAAGGAGTTTGTCGGCGCCGCGATACCGCGGCGCGCGAAGGAAAAGCTAACTGGCAAGAATAATATTGCGTCCTTTATTTTTGGCCTCATACAGTGCGCCATCGGCTCGTGCCAGCGCTTGCTCAATGTTGTCATCAATGAGCGGCGTCAGGCCAATGCTGATGGTCACGTTGGTGGCGACACTTTCATTAAACATATGCGGGATCTTCAGATCATAGACCCGCTGGCGAATGCGTTCGGCAGCCTGCCAGGCGGTTTCCTCGCTGCTGTTGGTCAGCAGGACCATAAACTCTTCCCCACCAAAACGAGCGACAATATCGCGTGAGCGCACGGCGTTGCGGATCGCGGCAGAGACGCGAATCAGCGCCTGGTCGCCCATCATATGGCCATAGTGGTCGTTATAGGCTTTAAAGTGATCGATATCGAGGAGCAGCACAAAGTGGTTGTCGCCGTCCAGCGCCAGCAGGGTGTCGAGGCGGTTCTGCAGCCCGCGGCGATTATACAAACCGGTCAGGGGATCCAGCATACTGAGATCGTTGAGCGTGTTGCGTTCCTGCATCAGTTTATCCATTAATCCTTGCGTGAAGGCATCGTTGCGCTTCTGGATAATATTTTGCAGGGTAATACCGGCAATAGGCAGCACAAAACAGTAGGTCATGCGCAACCATTGTTCCCCCTCTGACATTATCAGGCAGATAAGGAAAGTCGGTAAAGAGTGAAGGGTAAAGGCAGTGATATTATTGGAAAAAGCGATGGTGCCGATAAACAGAATGCTTAATAGGGCGATTACCAGATAGTTAAAATGCGGCGGTGTCAATAGCATCGCTTTTGCCACCACGTGCCATGCCCAGAGCATGCCAAATAACAACGAGATAGCCGGAATATTTATTTTCGCTTGCGGCCATTTCCAGTGCCAGAGCAGCAACAGCCCGCTGCAGGCCACGATCAGGGCGCAGGGCAGCGTAAAACGAACTACCGTAAATAGTGGGCTGACCAGCGACAGAGAGGAGGAAATGAAATTAAGCAGTAAAAAAAGCCGTAAGGAATATTGATATTTTTGTGCGTAGTGTGCTCGCCAGGTTTGTGCAGTCATATCGGAAGAATCATTATTAGTAGTTAAATTTCAAAATGATGAAAGCCAAAAATGAAGAGTCTGATAACAATGTGCAAAAAAAGGTTATTTGCAAAATAAGCAAAATATTTAATATATATCGATAATCCGCTTAATTTATCACCTTCATGAATGTATGTCATTACCGCGAACGTAAAGAAAAAGACGCAAAGCACATCGCAAATGACAAATGATAAATGTTATCATATGATATTGGTTATCATTATCGTTTTAAGAGGTGAAACCATGTTGCAGCGGGCATTAGGGAGTGGTTGGGGTGTGGTGGTTCCCGGCGTGCTGATTGCCGCTCTCGGGTATGCCGGAGTCTCGGCCGATGTGTGGCGGGCGCTGGTCACGGTGGGCATGCTGATGTCCGCAGCGATGATATGGCATCGTCAACTGCGCCATTTTATCCTGCTGCCATCTTGCGTTGCATTGATTGGTGGAATAATGCTGATGATTCTGGATTTTAAACTAGGGGGATAATGCCGGAAGAGAAAAGAATATTGGTGCGAGGGGGGGGACTTGAACCCCCACGTCCGTAAGGACACTAACACCTGAAGCTAGCGCGTCTACCAATTCCGCCACCTTCGCACAGTATTCTTTCTTTAGGATATTGCCTCGTTGGTGCGAGGGGGGGGACTTGAACCCCCACG